>NZ_BAABAT010000018.1:0-216529 GCF_039537565.1 Dactylosporangium darangshiense | reverse complement strand
TTGCCGCGGCCGATCCCGCGGCGCGCACGGCCGCGCCGCAGCCCGCCTCCGCCGTGGCCGCGAGCGCGTTCGCGCCGTCGCCGCCGGCCGCCTCGATCGCGTCCGCCGACGCGATCGGCGCCGCGCTCGAGCCGGTCGCCGTCGTGCACGTGGCCACGGCCGCCGGACCGCGCGCGCCGTCGGCGTCGAGCCGCGCCCTCGCGGTGGCGCGGGCGATCGCACCCCTGCGGCGCGTCCGCCGGCCGGGCCGCCCCGCCGTCGACATCGACGCGACCGTTGAGGCCACCGCCGACGCCGGCCGGCTCACGATCGTGACCCGCCCGCGCCCCGAGCCCGGCCTCGACCTGGCCCTCGTGGTGGACGACTCGCCGGTCATGCCCGTCTGGCGCGACGAGATCGCCCGCCTCGAGGCGACGCTGCGCCGCCTCGGCCTGTTCCGCCTCGTCGAGCGGTGGCCGCTGGACGCCGCCGTCAACGAGCCCGGGCGCCTCGCCGATCCCGACGGGCGACGGGTCGTGCTGGTGCTCACCGACGGCGTCACCGATCACTGGTACCGCGACACCGTCTGGCGCGCTGTCGACGGCTGGGCCCGCGCCGCGCCGACCACGATCGTCCATCTGCTGCCGGAGCCGCAGTGGGGGTACACCGCCGTCGGCCGCCCCGTCGTGGCGCTGCGCACGGACCGCCCCGCCGCACCGAACCGGGCCGCCGCACTGCGCACCGCCTGGTGGTCGGACGACCGCGCCGACGGCGGCGTCGCGGTGCCGGTCGTGCCGCTTCGGCCCGAGGCCCTGGGCCGCTGGGCGCGCTCCGTCGCCGGGCACGGCGAGTGGGTCGAGGGCGTCTGGGCGAGGCCGCCGGCCGCCGCACCCGCGCCCCGGGCCAACGCCGGCATCCCGCCCGCCGACCGGGTGGCGGCCTTCCAGGCGCGGGCGAGCGAGCGGGCCCAGCGCCTCGCCGCCGTCCTGGCCGGCGCGCCCGTGCTGACCCTGCCCCTGATCCAGCTGCTGCAGGCCCAGGTCCTGCGCGACACCGACCCTGCCCCGGCGGCCGAGGTGCTCGCCGCCGGCCTGCTCGAGCGTCTGCCGAGCAACAACGGCGCACGGGTCAACTTCCGCGGCGGCGTCGCCGAGGCCTTGCGTTCCGGGGTGACGGCGAGCGGCGAGTGGGACACGTACGCCGCCCTCACCACCTACCTGGACCGCCACCCGTCGATCGGCGGCGGGATCGAGCCCTTCGCCGCGATGCGCGACAGGATCGGCCGCCGTCTCGGCCTGGCCCGCCCCGGGCCCGCCCGCCAATCCCCGCTACTCGCCGCCCCGCGGCTGATCGTCAAGATCCAGGAGAATCCGTCCGGCCTGTATCTGATGCGTTCGTGGGCGGCGTTCGAGTCGGCGCTGATGCGGCTCGACGACCACCTCGGCGACCGCGAAAGCATGGAGGGAGCGGTGGCCGCGGCCGTCGACGCCGCCGAGAGGGCTTGGTCCATGTTGCGTGAGGTGCCGACCGTAGAGTTCGTCCTGCCAAGGTCGCTCATAGACCTGCCGGTGCAGTGGTGGCGAACACGGGGCGAGGACCTCCCGTTGTGCGTGGAGTACGACGTCGTCGTCCGCAGTCTGGACGTCGTTCGCGATCGGGCTCTCTACGCTCGTCGGCTCCGCGAGCGCTGGCGGGCCGCCATCGAGGCCGGCCACCATCGGTTGACCTGGGCGCGCGCCGGCGAGGGGGAGAACCTCAGGATGCTTCAGGCGCGTCTGCGCCTGAGTCCGCCGGTCACCGCCGTGATGCTCTCCGGCCCGCCGAACACCGATCCAGGTCGCAGCGAGCACTTCGCGGCGATCGCCGTCGGCGTTCCGGTCGTGCTCTGGGTCGAGAACGGCCTGTCGGCGCCGGATGTGCGCGCCGGGGTCGAGCGGCTCATGGACGGGCCGCCGGAGGAGATCGTCGATCGGGTGACGAGGCTGCGGCGTGAGGCGGTCATCCGCGACGATCGCGATCACCTGGGCCGGCGGCTCGGCATTGTGGTGAATGATCCCGAACTGCCATACCCCGACGACGAGGCCCAGGTCGCCGCCGGCCGGCGGTCATGAGGTGCGCAACGCGACCGTGGCCATCGCGGCCGCGATGAGGTTGCCGCCCGGCAGTGCCGCCGCCTCCCCCAGCGCGGCCGTGCGCTCCGGGGCCGACTCGGTCGTCATGCCCAGGGCCGAGAGCAGGCGGCTGCGGAAGTCGGGCTCGGCCGCGTAGGTCAGGCCGTTGCGGTACGCCGAGGCGGCCTCGGCCGGCGCGCCCAGCGCGCGCAGGGCGTGCCCGCGGAACAGGTGCAGCGGCGCCAGGCCCGGGGCCGTGCGCAGGGCCGCGTCGGCGAGGCGGACCTTCTCCTGCGGCGGCGCCGGCGCGTCCTCCAGCAGGTACACCATCCGGTACAGCTCCGCCGTCATCGCGCCGCTCGCCAGCTCGCGGGCCAGCCACAGGTCGGCGCGGCAGTTGAACCAGCCCGGCGCCAGCCGCTCCGTCGCCTCGTACTCGGCGACCGCCTCCCCGTGGCGGCCCAGCTGCAGCAGCGCCAGGCCCGCCAGGTAGCGCGAGTGCGGATCGAACGGGTCGAGCCGGGCCGCCTCCCGGAACGCGTCGAGGGCCTCGGCGTGCCGGCCCTCGCCACCGAGCCGCTCCCCGTCGCCGGCGCGCCGCCGCGCCGGTTCCAAGGTGAGCCGGTTGCGCTCGAAGACGAACTCGACCCGCCGGTCGCCGGACACGGCGCCGAGGTCGGCGAGCTCGTGCCGCTCGCCGTCGACGACGGCCACGACCCGGTTCGGCGGCTCGCCGGCGCGCACGCGTGCGGCCCGGCGCCGCCACCCGACGGCGTGACCGACGTGGCCGGCGGACTCGAGCGCGGCGGCATACCGCTCGGCGGTCGTGGCGGCGTGGCCGGGCTGCCCGAGGTACCGCTGGATCTCGAAAAGGTTCCCGAGATAGGCCAGGACGCCCTCGATGTCGCCGTGCGCCTCGCACAGTCGCAGGGCGGCGACGGTCGGCTCGATCGCCGCGCCCGCCTCCCCGAGCTGCAAGCAGCACTCCCCGAGCATGCCGTGCGTGATCGGCAGGAGGCTCGCCACCGCGGACCCCTGCAGCCCGTCCGCCCCCGCGAGGGCACCGGCCAGCAGTGTGCGGGCCACGCCGAAGCGGGCCTCGCCCATCAACGCCCGGGCCTGGCCCAGCGAGCGCTGCCACGCGATGACGGGATTCGACTCGTCGGGGCCGCGTAGCCGGTCGAGCAGGCTGGGGTCCCCGAGCCGCGCGGCGAAGCACTGGGCCACCGCGACGAGGCCGCCGCCGTAGCGCTGCACGGCCGCCGGGTCGGCACGCACCGTCTCCGGCACGCGCGTCCACGACGGGAAGTCCCGCCGGATCTCGTCGCGGTGCGCCGCGCACAGCTCCGCGAGGCGCCGCTCGTCGCCGGCCGCCGCCGCATCAATGAGCGCGTCCCTGATCTGGTCCGCCATCGTCGACCCCCGTCTGCTCACGCATCGACCAGTGTAAGGTCGCGCGAGCAGCGAACGGCTGCGCGGTGCGGCTGTTCGGGCCGGTCGATCGCTACGAAGGATGAAACGACGCACTGAGCCGGGCTGGCAGTACGCGTTTGTGGTGGCGTTGGAGACCGGCCGCAGTTCGTGGACCGCGCCGCTGGATGCGTCCCTGGGCCTTATTTCGGGGTTTGGTGCAAGTGGCATTTGAAGGAAGGGTCGCCGCCCGAATGGCGGATCCCAGCGGCACCGGCATGTGCAAGCATCCACCGGAGCTAATGCCGGTCCGGGTCGTGAGGCGGGAGCAGGGTTTGAGGTTGGGGCAGCGGATCATCGTCCCGTTCGCGGGCCCGGGCGCCGGCACCGGCCCGCTTGCCTGGGGCCAGCAGCAGGTCTGGGCGTCGATGGTGGAGACCGGCTCGTCGATGAGCATGGGCGGGGTCGTCCCCGTCGACGACGGCCGCACCGTCGAGGACTTCGCTGCCGAGCTGCGCTTCTTCATGAGCCGCTACGCGGCGATGCGCACCCGGCTGCGCCTCGCCGCCGACGGCACCGTGACCCAGGAGGTGGCCGGCGCCGGAGAGGCCGTGCTCGAGGTGCTCGACGCGGACGACGGCGCGGACCCGGCCGCCGTCGCCGAGGCGCTCGCCGCGGGGTGGCGCGAGCGCACGTTCGACTACGAGCACGAGTGGCCGCTGCGCATGGGCGTGGTGTGCCGCGCCGGGGCCGTCACCCATGTCGTCGTGATGATCTGCCACATCGCCGCCGACCTCGGCGGGATCGCGGTGATGATGCGCGAGCTGGCGGGGCGCGACCCCGTCACCGGCGAGCCCGCCGGGCCGTACGAGGCGCCGCAGCCGCTCGACCTGGCCCGGATGCAGCAGGAGCCGGCGCTGCTGCGGCAGACGGCGGCGGCGATGCGCTACTGGGAGTCGCACCTGCGCGCCATCCCGGCGAGCATGTTCCGCGGGCCGGTCGACCGCGGCGACCCGGTGTACTGCCGGATCCGTTGGCAGTCGCGGGCGATGCACCTGGCCTCCGCGGCGGTGTCGGCCCGGCTCGGCGCCGACCCGGCGTGGGTGCTGCTCGCCGCGCTCGCGGCCGGCTTGGAGCGGGTGCAGCCCGGCACCGGCCCGTTCGTCGGCATCGGCATCATCGGCAACCGCTTCCGGCCGGGCCTGCGCGACGTGGTGAGCCCCGTGACCCAGGACGGCCTGTGCGTGCTCGACGTGGCCGGGGTCGAGCCGGCGGAGGCGATCGCCCGCGCCCGCGCGGCGTCGATGAGCGCGTCCAAGCACGCCTACTACGACCCGCGCGCGCGGGCCGAGCTCACCGCACGGGTCGGCCGCGAGCGCGGCGAGGACCTCGACCTGACCTGCATCTACAACGACCGGCGCACGCCGCGCCCGTCGGCGCCCGGCGGCGACCCCGAGGAGGCGCTCGGCGAGACCCGGGTCCTCGCCGAGGAAGCGCTCAAGTTTCTGGGCCCGAAGCTGATGCTCGTGGTGGAGGACGTGCCGGATCTTGTACGCCTGACCGTCTCGGCCGACACGCGGTACCTCTCCCGGCCCGACCTGCTCGCACTGCTGGCCGAAATGGAGTCGTTCGCCCTGCGGGCCTGAACCGCGGGCCCGTCGTCACGCCGGCGAGGTGGCGGCGGCCACCATCGGCGCCCGGCGCCGGGCCAGGCTCACGGCCCACGAACAAGCCCGACGGCGTGTAGCGCCGGCGCGCTGGTCTTCCTCTGCTCGGCCGCGGCCGCCTATTTCCACGGCACCGTCCTCGCCGTCGAGGGCGGCCGGCTCGCCCGCTGAGCCCGGTGCGAGAGAGCGCTCTTCCGGTCGAAGATCAATGCGTAATTGATAATGATCAAAGCGTTGACTCGTATTCGTCGATCCCATAGGCTCATGAATTATTCGATTGACGAACATCATCATCGATGCCCGTTTGCAACGGGCCATTCGCCGCGCGGGGGTGAAGTGCGCAATGGTGTCTGCCGGCCTCATGTTGCCCGATACCACGCACGTCCCACGCGGCCCTGCGTCGACCTGACGCGCAATCCCTCGTCATCCGCCAGACCGGAAAACACCGGAGGTGTATGTCATGGCGTCCACGGGCACCCTGATCAAAAAGACACTGTCGAGGCGCATGTTCGCGCGCATCGGCGTCGGCGGCCTCGCGGCCGCCTCGGCGCTGGTCGCATCGGAAGCGCCGGCCAGTGCTCTCTGCCCGTACTTCTGCTGCAACCTGGCCTACTGCCCGGGCAGCTACAGCTACTGCGTGGCCCACAAGAACTACATCTGGGGCTGCTACAGCGGCGCGCAGTTCTGCCAGTGCTGCGAGGCGAACGGCAACACGTACTCCGCCATCAAGTGCGGCTGAGGCTCGATCGGAGGAATGGATCAATGGCTAAGCACACCCCGACCGACCGCGGCTACGCGGTGATCTTCGAGAACGAAGAGGGCACCAACGTCGGCATCTGCACAGCGATCGCCAACGGCAGGCCCAGCGACCTGTTCGCCGTGCACACGCGGATGGGCAGCATCAAGATCGAGGATGGCATCGAGTTCTCGACCGTGGGCAAGATTCGCATCTCCAACCGCCCGGTGGCCGTGCACGGCGAGGAGGATGTCGTTCACATCCGCAATACCACGCCCGCCGCCGTCCGTAACATCGCGATCGTGCCGTCCTGATCGGCGTCATGCATTCATGACCGCCATTATGGTCGCCTTCACCGCCGCGATCTCCGCGATGCTGCTGCGGGCGGGCGTTGGAAAGCTCACCGTGCCGGCCCCCCTCGGGGCGGCGCTGGCCGAGCTGACCGGGCGCGAGGCCGTCCCGGCATCCTTCGTGCGCGTCGTGGCCGTCGTCGAACTGGCGCTGGCGCTCCTGGTGCCGTTCGCCGGTCGGTTCGCGGTGGTGCAGGCCGTTGCGGCCCTGCTCGGCCTGAGCTTCGCCGCCATCGGCGTCGTCGGCAAGACCCGGCGCACGCGCAAGCCGTGCGGGTGCTTCGGCACCACGTCGGGCGGCTCGTTCGGGGGCGCGAACATCCTGGCCGGTCTCGCGCTGATGGCGTGGGCCGGGCTCGCGTTCGCGCGCCCGCTCGAGGACTACCGCACCGTTGCCCTGCTGCTGGGCCTGAACGTCGTCATCGGCGGCCTGTGCTGGCGCAACCGCAGGTACATCCCGCTGTTCTTCAACTCGGTCACCGCGATCCGGAGGACCTCGTGATCGTCACCACCCTGATCGTCGTGATGCTGGTCCTGCTCACCATCGCGGTGGTCTCGCTGTTCGCGATGATGGGCGAACTGGCCAACCGCACCGGAGACCACGCCGACACCGGCAGCGGCAGCGTCGGCGACGGTCCCGTGCACCCGCTCGAGGAGACTCGCAGCGGCGAGCTGGTGGCGGGCCTGCCGGGCACCTTCCGCAAGGGCCCCGGCGTCGTCGTCATCTTCAGCACGAGCTGCCGGGCCTGCAGCGTCCTCGCCCCGGCGGCACCAGAGTTCTTCACCGACTACCCGGTCAACCTCATGGGTGTGCTGGTCACCACGGCGGGCGACGCGAACGGCGCCGACTTCGTCACCAAGCACCGCCTCGACGCGCTGCCCGTGGTGGTCGACGTCCAGGGCGAGATGGCCACGTCGGTGTTCGGCATCACCAGCAGCCCGGCCGCCGTGGCCGTGGGCGCCGACGGCGTCATCATCGGCGGCGTGGCGTTCACGTCCTACAGCGCGCTCACCCGCTGGTTCGACGAGGTCTTCGGCCCCGCGCCCGAGCCGGTACTCGACCCGGTGCCGCTGCCGCTGGGCCGGAAGGCGTGATCCGGGAGATTCTGCTGGCGACCGCGTTGCTCGGGTTCGTCATGCAGTACTGGAGCCCTTGAGGCCGCTCGATGGTCGGCGTGGTGGCGCCGATGCTCAGGCGGTCGCCTGAAGAAGCGCACAACTTCATGTTCGGGTACCTCGCGGGCTACCTGGCCGGCGGTTCCCTGCTCGTGATGATCGCGTACGGCGTCGGCCGGCTGCTGGAGGCCACGGTTCCACACCTCGCGCGGATCATCGCCTGGGCCGCGGTGCTGGTCGTGCTCGGCGTACTCGACATCGTCAACCGCACGCCCCACGCGATGCGCCAGGTGCCGCAGCGGCACGCGCGCAACGTCTCGCCCGGCTGGCGGGGCGTCGTGTGGTCGTTCGACCTCGCGCTGCTGTTCACCACCCGCAAGACCACGTCCCTCGTGTGGGCCGCGCTCGCCACGCTCGTCCTGCTCGATCCCGGAGGCGCCCTGTGGTTCCTGGCCGTCATGGTCATCGTGTCGGTGGGCCAGCTGGTCATCGGTACCTACCTGGACCACCTGATGACCGTGCACAACATCGGCGGGGAACTGCTGTTCATCCGCCTGTCCAGGGTCGTCTCGGGGGGAGTGATGGTGTGTCTGGCAGTGGCCCTGACCCTCTGGTGACCAGCGCCGCCGACCGGGTCCGCTTCGACCCGGACGGCGGCGTCCTGGTCGTCACCCGGTTCGACTGCGACACGCTCGCCCGCCTGCTCTACATGCGGCTCGTCCACCTCGTGCTCAGCCGCCGGATCAGCCGGGCGCTCGGCGAGTCGCTGCTGTTCGTGTCCACCTTCATGGAGGTGCCGGCGAGACGGGTGGTCAGCGTGACCGCGTTCGCCCGGCTCGAGGACCTCTACCGGATGGGCACCGTCGGCGACCACATCAACGGGGCCAAGCTCGTGGCCCGTAAGCGTTACCGCACCAGCGCCGGCATCTTCCCGTACGGCGGCGACTGGCGGCGGATCATGTTCGACTCCGCCGAGCACTCTCCGTCGCCGCTGCAGGACTACGGCGCCTGAGCGGCCAATCCGACCGACCAACCTCTGGAGCACAGTGGACAAGCAGATTTCGGCCGCCCTGGACCGGGTGATCGACGGCGTCGTGGCGCCCGCCGCGGCGGAGGTGGACCGCGCCGGGCGGTTTCCGGCCGAGGCCGTGCAGGCCCTCGGCGAGGCCGGGGTGCTGGGGCTGGCCAGCGCGACTGAGGTGGGCGGCGCCGGCGGCGGCCTGCGCGACGCCGCAGACGTGGTGCAGCGCCTGTCGTCGAGCTGCGGATCGACGGCCATGGTGGTGCTGATGCACTATGCCGCGGTCACCCTGATCGAGGCGTACGGCCCGAAGCAGGTCCGCCGCGAGATCGCCGACGGCCGCCACCTGAGCACGCTCGCCTTCTCCGAGGCCGGCTCCCGCAGCCACTTCTGGGCCCCGCTCGGCACCGCGACCGCGGACGGCTCGCGCGTGCGGCTCTCGGCCCGCAAGAGCTGGGTCACCTCGGCCGGCCACGCCCGCAGCTACGTGTGGTCCAGCCGGGCGATGGCTGCCGACGGTCCGATGACCCTCTGGCTGGTGCCGTCCGACGCCGAGGGCCTGACGGTCTCGGCGGCCGGCTTCGACGGGCTGGGCCTGCGCGGCAACGACTCCCGCCCGGTCGTCGCGGACGGCGTGCCGGTCACGGCCGACGCGATGCTCGGCGCCGACGGCACCGGCTTGGACGCGGCGCTCGGCGTGGCGCTGCCCTGGTTCCTGGTGCTGAGCGCCGCGTTCAGCGTCGGGCTCATGGGGTCCGCCGTGGACGAGGCCGCCGGGCACCTGGTCGCCACCCGGCTCGCGCACCTGGGCCAGTCCCTGGCCGACCAGCCGGTGAGCCGGCTGGAGCTGGGCCGGATGCGCCTGCAGTTCGAGGCCGCCCGCGCCACGCTCGCCCAGACGCTGACCGCGGTGGAGACCGACGCGCCCGACGCGACCGCACAGGTGCTCGGGGTCAAGGCGATCTGCGGCGAGGCGGCCGCCTCGGTGTCCGACGCCGCCCTGCGGATCTGCGGTGGTGCCGCCTTCCGCCGCGAGCTGACGCTGGAGCGCCGGTTCCGCGACTCGCGCGCCGCTCGGGTGATGGCTCCGACGAGCGACGCGCTCGCCGACTTCGTCGCCCGGCTCGCCTGCGGCCTGCCGTTGTTCGACGGAGCGCCGGCGTGAGCGCGCCGCTGCTGCTCGCAGCGGTCGCCTACGACCCGAAGGTCGTCACCATCTGGACCGGCTTCCGCCGGTGGCTGACCGAGCGCGCCCTGCCGTTCGACTTTGTCCTCTACGCGCACTACGAGCGCCAGGTCGAGGACCTCGTCGCCGGCCGGATCGACGTGGCGTGGAACTCGCCGCTGGCCTGGGTCCGGGCCGAGCGGCTGGCCCGCGCCGCCGGGCGGTCGGTGCGGCCGCTGGTCATGCGGGACACCGACCGCGACCTGACCTCGGTGGTGGTGGTCCGCGCCGACTCCGACGTCGCCACCGTCGAGCAGCTGGCCGGGCGCGTGGTGGGCACCGGGGCGGTGGACTCGCCGCAGGCCACCCTCATCCCGCTGGCCCACCTGCGGGACCTGGGGGTGGCGGTCCGGGCGCGCCGCTTCGACGTGGGCGTTGGCCTGCACGGCGACCACGTGGGCGGCGAACGCGACGCGGTGCGGGCCCTGCTCGGCGGGGAGGTGGACGCCGCGTGCCTGCTCGACGCCAGTCACCTGGCCTTCGCCAAGGAGGGCACGATCCCGGCGGGAGCGACTCGGGTGCTGGCCCAGACCGCGCCCTTCGACCACTGCGTGATGGCGGCGGGCGGCGGCGCCGACCCGGGCCTCGTCACCGACCTCGGCGAGCTGCTGTGCAGCATGTCGTACGGGGACCCGCAGGCCCGCCCCTTGCTGGACCTGGAGGGCCTGACCGCCTGGCTGCCGGGCCGCACCGACGGCTTCGCGGCGCTGACCGGGGCGGCCGACGCCCTCTACGACGCGGGCGGCCGGATCATCGCCGAGGACTACCGGCCTTGACCCCGGCCGCCAGCGTCGACCTGGCCGGGCTCGGCTTCGACGAGGGCGCCCACGTCCTGCTGCGCCGCGCGCTGGTGCCGCTGCGGCCGGGCGCCCGGCTCGCCGTCGACGGCCGTCACCCGCAGCTGCGCGTGCACCTGCCGGCCTGGTGCCGGGCGAACGGCCACCGGGTCGAGTGGTCCGGCCCGACGCCGGTGATCGTCCGCGGCGACCGCGACGACCAGCGGTGGCTCGGCGCGGTCCGGGCCGGAAGCCCCGGCCCCGGGTCGGTCGACCCCCGGCCGGCGTCCGGCTGGGGGCTGGCCGCGCGCGGCTCGCTCGTCGAGGAGGGCGGGCCCGAGGTCCACTTCGACCTGGAGGAGCGGGACCTGGTCTGGGCGGCGGTGGCCCCCCGGCTCTACGCCCACGCGGCGAACCGGCAGTGGAGCCCGGACACCGCGGTCGACTGGCACGCCCCCGTGGACCTGCCCGACGACATCGAGGCCGCCGTGGTGCAGGTCATGACGTACCTGGTCGAGAACGAGCAGGCGGCCCTGCTCGTCCCGGCGCGCTTCCTGGGCCGGATCCACCCGCACTTCCGCGAGGTCGTCCAGCTGCTGGCGGTACAGGTGGCCGACGAGGCGCGGCACATGGAGGTCTTCACCCGCCGGGCGCTGCTGCGCTCGCCGACCCTGGGCAGCTCCTCCGCCGGCGGCCGCGCGTCGCTGTGGACGCTGGTGCAGGAGTCCGACTTCTCGCTCACCTCGTTCCTGCTCTCGGTGCTGGGCGAGGGCACCTTCGTGGACCTGCTGGCCTTCCTCGTCGCGCACGCCCCGGACCCGGTGACCCGCCGGGTCGCCTGGCTGGCGATGCAGGACGAGCGCCGGCACGTGCTCTTCGGCGTGGCCCACCTGGCCGAGCAGTCCCGCGTCGACCCGGGGCTGCGCGACCGGCTGCGCGACCGGCTGCGCGACCGGCTGCGCGCGGCGGTGGAGCGCCGCCATGACGCGCTGCTGGACACCGCCGGCCTCAACGATGACGTCTCCGACGCGCTGCTCGTGCTCGCCGCCGGCGGCTGGGACCCGGCCTCGATCGCGTCCGGCCACCGCCGGGTTCAGGCGCTGCGACAGGCGATGGACGACGGGCGCCGGCGGCGGCTGGAGCGGCTCGGCTTCCCGGCCGACGAGGCCGCCGAGCTGTCGGCCCTGCACACCCGGAACTTCATGTAGCGACGTTCGCGGGCGGGTCGGTGTCGTACGGGATTTCGGCGTTCAGGGTGGTGCCCCGGCCCAGCGGGCTCAGCACTCTGAAGGTGCCATCGAGGGCCTCGACCCGGTCCTGCAGGCCGAGCAGGCCGGAGCCGCCCTCGCGGTAGGCCCCGCCGACGCCGTTGTCGTGCACCGTGAGCCTCAGGCCGGCCTTGTCGGCCTCGACGTGTACGCGCACCGAGTTCGCGTGTGCGTGTTTGGCGGCGTTGGTCAGCGCTTCGGAGATGATGTAGTACGCGGCGACTTCGATCCGCTCCGGCAGCCGCTGGTCGACGTCGAGGCGCAGGTCGACGGGCAGGCCGCTGCGCCGGGCCAGGGCGCGTACTGCCGGGCCGAGCCCGCCCTGCGACACGATCGCCGGGTGGATGCCCCGGGAGATCTCCTGCAGGTCGTGCGAGACCGCGGTCAGCCCGTCGACCGCGTGCCCGAGCTGCTGCCGGACGTCGTCGGTCCCCGGTGGCAACTCGGCCTGCGCGACCCGCAGCTCCAGGCCGAGCGACACGAGCCGCTGCTGGGCGCCGTCGTGCAGGTCGCGCTCCAGGCGCCTGCGGGCATCGTCCATGGCGGCGACGATCCGGGCGCGAGAGGCGATGAGCTGTGCGCGGCTCTCCGCGTTGGCGATCGCTGTGGCGACGAGCTCGGTGAAGTCGGCCATGCGGCGCTCCGCGTCGGGCGGCGGCTCGTCCGGTCCGGTGGACACGACGATGGCCACGCCCCAGATGCGGTCCTCGACCAGGACCGGCACGCCGACCCCGGAGCGGGCGCCGACGCTGCGAGCGATCGCCGCGTTGGCCCCGGTCGCGTGCACGTAGCTGCTCATCCGCGCGGCCCGGCCGGTGCGAAGCACCGTGGCCACGAGGCTCTCGTCTTCGACCGGCACGCGGTCGATGTCGGTGGGTGCGCTACGTCCGGTGACCCGGGCGGCCGTGCCGCCCGGGTCGTAACGGAGGAGTATCACGGGGAAGCCCCGGCCGAGGATCTGGCTGAGTTCCTCGGTGACCGCGTCGAACACGTCGGTCGGCTCGGCGCCCCGCGCGACGAGCGTCGCCACCCGCCGCAACCCGGCCTGCACGGCGGCGAGCGAGGTGGCCTCCTCACGGCTGGCGCGCAGCGAGTTGCTGATCGCCTCGCGGTCCAGGGCGGCGAGCAGCACCGAGTCGAGGGCGGGCACGATCCGCTGCCGGATGCGCTGCAGTACAGGCCCGGGCAGTCCGGCGGGGACCAGCAGCATGCCGCCCTGCAGCGGGAACCGAGTCCAGCGCTCGTCCGGCTCGGCATCGCCGAGGACGATCCTGGCGGCCGGCAGGTCGAGCGCCGCGGCGACCTGCTGGGCGGCCGGTCGGAGCACCGAGTGCAGGTCGCTGGCGCGTAGCACCAGGCGGGCGAGATCGGCGGCGAGGTCGGCCTCCTCGCGGCGCCGCGTTCCCTCGAGGGCGTGAACGCGGGCGACGTTGGCCAGCCCGCTGACGACCACCGCTGCGGTGAGGAAGATCGCGACCTGCCGCAGATCGGCACCGGACAGCGTCCGGGCACTGAACCGCAGGCTGTGGAAGTAGCTGAACGCGGCGACGCTCGCCAACGCCATGGCGACGCCGAGCCAGGCGCCCCATATGGTGGACACGGCCAGGACGCCGATGAGGTACACCATGCCGCTCGTCCACTCGTAGGTGACGCTGTCGAGCGGGAAGAGCACCAGCGTCTCCAGCGCGACGATTGCGGCAGCCACCACGACCCCGATCGCCAGCGGCGGCGCCGGGCGCGCCAGCAGGGCAAGCAGACGTGTCTGCATGAGCGGCCGTTCCCCTCGCGCGACGACCTCAACTCATTCGAACACCTTCCCACCCCTCCCGCATCACCCGTGCTGACCCACCCGTCGATCCGCTCACAGTGCGGTTAGCCGTCGCCGCAGCGTCGGCATGCACCCTGATGACGTTGGGCGTTGCACACCGTCGTGGACCCCGTTGATCGTCTCTTTTCGATCGCTTAGCGGCCGTGTGGAAGAGTGCGACGCCCCATAGCGCACTGGTGAAGGTTCGCCCGAGTCGGATGGGCATGCGGCAGATGACGAAGTACCGCGGCATCACCTCGAGTGACGAGCCGTGGCTGCTGATCGCGCGGCTTGGCTCGGCGGCCAAGCGGGTACAGGAAGGGTGACAGCAACTACGGACGTGGACGGGAGAGCGACCATGCTCCTGAAGAGGATTGTCCGATTGGCGGTCGCCGCGATCGCCGTGCCGCTGGCCGTCGCCGGGGCGAGGAAGATCAGCGACCGGATCGAGGCCCGCCACGGCTCCACCCGCGCCAGCCGGGTGCTGCGCCGCGGCGTGACGGCCGCCGAGCGCGTGACGGGCCGCGGGCGCCCCGCCTGGTGAGCTACGCCCGAGGAGTCGCCGGCTGACCGGCCGGCGACTGCTCAGAGCGGCCCAGGTCGATGGCCGCTCACGCAAACAGGGTTACCGGGACGGATACCGGCGGTCGCGTACGGCCGCGTATGTGTTCCCCAGGGCCTGCATGGTCTTGTCGTACGAGCGTTGCGCGACCGCGACGAACAGGCAGTCGACGACGGCGAGCTGAGCGATCCGGCTGGCCGTCGCGCCGGACCGGAACGTGGTCTCGCGCGCCGCGGTGGTCAGCACCAGGTCGGCGTGCTCGGCAATGGTGGACGAGCCGAAGTTGGTGATGGCGATGGTGGTGGCGCCACGTTCGGCGGCCACCCGCAGCGGTTCGACGGTGTCTATGGTGGTGCCGGTGTGCGAGATGCCCACGGCCACGTCGTCGGAGGTCAGCAGCGCGGCCGAGGTGAGTGCGGCGTGCGGGTCGGGCCATGCGGACGCGAACAGGCCGATGCGGTGCAGCTTCTGGTGCAGGTCCTGGCATACGAAGCCGCTTGCCCCGATGCCGTAGAGGTCGACCCGGCGCGCGCGGGCCACGGCGTCGACCGCCCGGCTCAGCGCATCGATGTCCAGCGTGGATGTGGTTTCCTCGATGGCCCGGGCGTCGCTGAAGCCGATCTTGCGGACGATGTCCTCGATGCTGTCGCTGCGGCCTATGTCGCTGCTGAGCTGGCTTTCCGGCCCGTACCGCGCCTCCTCGCGGATCGCCGCCCGGGCGAGCGCGAGCCGCAGTTCCGGGAAGCGCTCCAGCCCCAGTGCCCGGCACAGGCGCATGACCGTGCTCTCCGAAGTGGTGCCCTGGCGGGCCAATGCGCTGATGGACAGCTCCGTCGCGGCCGCCGGATCGACCAGGATGACATCAGCCACCCGCCGCTCGGCGGGGCGCAGTGACGGCAGCGCGCCGCGGATGCGCACCAGGATGTCCGCGTCGGGGGTCATGGGAGGTTCACCTTCGACTGGTTCGGGTCCTCGGCGATCGACGCGGCGAGCGCCGCGACACCGCACCGTACACCCCTGACGTCCGACCAATCGCGGCTCGGGTGCACGCGATTCGTGAGAACGACGACCACGAGCTCACGCCTGCTGTCGACGACCAGCGACGTGCCGGTGAAGCCGGTGTGCCCGAACGCGGCCGAGCCGCCGGCGTCGCCGGAGCCGGCCAGCACGCCCATGGACTGCGGGTCGGCGATGCGCACGCCGAGGCCGTGCCGGAAGCCGGGCTCGATCGACGCCGGCAACTGGTCGCGCGTCATTTCGGCGACCGTGTCCTCGGACAGCACGCGTACCCCGTCGACCGCACCGTGTCCGCGCAGCATCTCGCCGAAGCGGGCCAGTTCGGCCGCGGTACCGAAGATGCCGGCGTTGCCGCCGGTGCCCCCGAGCGACCAGGAGTTCTCGTCGTGCACGCTGCCGCGCACCATGCCGCGTCCGACGTACGGCTGGTACTCGGTGGCGGCAGTGCGTTCGACCTGGGACGGGCTCGGCAGGTATCCGGTGTCGACGAGGCCCAGCGGTCCGCAGACGCGGTCGCGTACCAGTTCCGGCAGGGGGCGCCCGGTCACCTGGGTGGCGAGCAGGCCCGCGACGAGGTACCCGACACAGGAGTACTCGAAGGTCGTGCCCGGCGGGTTGACCAGCGGCGCGTTCAACACCGCGGCGGCGCGCGCCTCGCGGTCGGGCCAGTCGGTCCACAGCGACAGCAGGGCGGGCAGGCCCGAGGTGTGGGTGAGCAGTCTGCGCAAGGTGACGCCCGTGCGATCGGAGCCGCGGAAGCTCGGCAGCCAGGTGGCGATCGGCTCGTCGAGGTCGAGCCGCCCCTCCTCGACGAGGGTCAGCAGCGTGGTGGTCACGAAGAGCTTGGTGATGGACGCCAGATCGAACAGGGTGGACTCGGTGACCGGCCGGCACAGGTGCTCCGGGGCCGGCGTGCCGTCCAGGTCGGCGTAGCGAGCGGTCTGCCCGACTGCGGCCAGTGCTCGGGTCTCACCGCGCCACCGGACCAGCCCGACGGCACCGCTGAACCAAGGGCGTGGTGTCGCCGTCACGCCGTTGGCGAGAAGGTCCTCCAGCTCGATCACGAACGCACCGTAGCAGGCACGTAAATTACTGTCACTCGGCTTCGATTTCATGTCAACTGTTGACATGTCCTGCTCACCGTTCTGATACTCGTCGCCAGAGCGCCACCGCACCGTCATGTCGGCGGAGTGGACCGACGGCGCAGGGTCGCAGTCGTGGCTACGCCGCGCAGAACCGGAGGTAGGGGATCGTGAGGCTCCGCACCACGCTGGGCTCACCGGCGAGCAGGTGCCTGGCGGTCGTACTGGCCGCCAGCCTGCTCGTTACGGCGTGCTCGAGCGGTTCCAAGGACAGTTCCACGTCCGGCAAGGACGGCGGCACGCTGGTCGTCGGCTATACCGCCGACCCGAACACGCTCGACCCCTGGAAGGCGACGCAGTTCCAGGCGGTGCGCCTGCTCGAGCAGATCTACGGCACGCTGACCCAGCTCGACGCCGACCTCGGCGTCGTGCCCGGGCTCGCCGAGAAGTGGCAGTACGCCGACGACAACAAGACGCTCACCTTCACCCTCCGCCAAGGTGTGAAGTTCCAGGACGGCAAGCCGTTCAGTTCGGCGGACGTGAAGTCCTCGCTGGACCGGCTGCGTGACAAGGCCACGGCCGCGGTCGCCGCGTCGACCCTGGCGACCGTCCAGTCGGTCGACGCGCCGGACCCGAACACCGTCGTGCTGCATCTGTCCGGCCCCGATGCCGGCCTGCTCGCCGGCCTCGCCACGGTCAACCTGGCGATGCTGTCCAAGGACGACACCTCGCAGACCGTGGCGCAGAAGCCGAACGGCACCGGCGCCTTCACGTTCGCCAGCCGCACCGCCAACCAGTCGATCACGCTGAAGTCCAACGCCGACTACTGGGGCGGCAAGCCGAAGCTGGCCGGGCTGGAGTTCCGCATCATTCCGGACGAGACCTCGATGGTGTCCGCACTGCAGTCGGGCAACGTGCAGTTCGCGGTCCTCAACGACCCGCTGGTCGCCAAGTCGGCGGAGGGCGGCGGCATCACCGTCACCAAGACGCCGGACCTGTCCTACCACGTGCTTCAGCTCAACGCCCGCAACAAGCCGCTGGACAACCTCAACGTCCGGCTGGCCATCCAGTGCGCGATCGACCGCCAGCAGGTGCTCGACACCGCCGCCCTCGGCGCCGGTGCCGTCGTCGGCCCGATCACCTCTCCGGCGTACAAGTCCGACCCGGACGCGCGGCCGTGCCCGAAGCGGGACGTGGCAAAGGCGAAGTCGCTGCTCTCTGACGCCGGTCTGTCGAACGGCGTGACGATCAAGACGATCGTGTCCACGGGCGAGTACGCGACGTCGGTCAACGAGGCGCAGAACTTGCAGGCGCAGCTCAAGGAGGCCGGCATCACCCTCCAGCTCGAGACGCTGGAGTCGGGTGCCTACGTCGACCGCTGGGTCGCCGGCACGTTCGACGCCGCGGTCGCCCTCAACGGCGGCCGCCCGGACCCCGACGGCATGTACGGGCGCTACTTCACCAGCACCGGGAACCTCAACAAGGTGGCCGGGTACTCCTCGCCGAAGCTCGACGAGCTCTTCGCGCAGGGCAAGGCGACGACCGACCCCGCCCAGCGCAAGGCGATCTACGCCCAGGTCTCCAACCAGCTGGAGGACAACGCGGTGTGGGTGTGGCTGTTCTCCAGCTACATCTTCACGGCCACGACCCAGGGCGTGCAGGGCTTCAAGCCGATGGCGAACGGCTCCCTGCAGTTCCTGCGCCAGACCTCGGTCAACTGACATCCGGACCGGCCGGGCGGTGACCGCCCGGCCGGATCGCCGATCAGGAGACCACGCGGGAGACGAAGGAGAAGCGTGGTGCGGACCATCGCACGCCACCCGCTGGCGCGCCGCCTGGTGGAGACGGTACTCACCCTCTTCGGGGTGGCGGTACTCGTCTTCGTCACGCTGCGGGCCATACCGGGCGACCAGATCACAGCGACCCTCGGTACCGAGGCGGCGGCGCTGACCCCCGAGCAGCAGGCCTCGCTGCGCGCCTACTACGGGCTGGACAAGCCGTTGGTGGTGCAGTTCTTCAGCTGGCTGGGCAACCTGTTCACCGGCAACCTCGGGTACTCGCGGCGGGCCGGTGACTCGGTGCTGGCGATGACCGGCAGCGCGTTGCCGGTGACGATCGAGCTCGCGGTCCTCGCCACGATCATCGGACTCGTGATCGGCGTGCCGCTGGCGCTGCTGTCCGCGTCCCGCCCCAACGCGGTACGCGACGGATTCGGCCAGCTCGTCGGCCTGTTGGCGCTGTCGGTACCCAACTTCCTCATCGGCGCGACCCTGCTGACCCTGGTCTCCAAGTACGCGCACTACAACCCGAACGCCCAAGGCTTCGCGCACCTCTTCGAGGATCCCGGCCTCAACCTGCAGCAGATGCTGTTCCCCGCGCTGGTGCTCGGTTTCGGGCTGGCCGCACCGATCATGCGCACGGCCCGGTCGGCCCTGCTGGAGGTGCAGACCCAGGACTTCGTGCGCACCGCCCGCGGCAAGGGCGTCGCACCATTGCGGCTGCGGGTACGGCACGTGCTGCACAACGCGTTGAACCCGATCGTGACCATGACCGGTATCCAGTTCGGATACCTGCTCGGAGGCGCGGTCGTGGTCGAGCAGATCTTCTCGGTACCCGGCATCGGCCGCCAGGTGCTGGTAGGCATGCAGCAGAAGGAGTACGCCGTGGTGCAGAGCACCGTGCTCGTCATCGCCGCCACGTTCGTGCTGGTCAACCTGCTCACCGACCTGCTGTACCGGGTCCTCGACCCGAGGGTGCGTGCGTCGTGACCGCCACCGTCGCCGCCGTCGTCGCACCGCCGGCCGAGGGACGCACCGCAGCCTGGCGCCGGTTGCTGCACAGCCCGACCGGCGTGATCGGGACCGTCCTCGTCGTGCTCATCCTGATCGCCGCCGCCTGCGGACTGCTCGGCCTCACGCCGTACGATCCGATCGCCCAGCATCCGTTGGACCGGCTCCAGGGGCCCTCGAGCGGTTACTGGTTCGGCACCGACCAGTTCGGCCGGGACATCTTCTCCCGCTGCCTGGCCGGGGTGGGCAACTCGCTTCGCGTGGCGCTCGTCGCGGTCGCCCTCTCCGCGCTCGTCGGCACCGCCGCGGGCGTCTGCGCCGGTTTCTTCGGCGAGCGGGTGCGCGGACCGGTGCTCGCCGTCACCAACGTGCTGTTCGCCTTCCCGCCGCTGCTGCTCGCCCTGACCCTGGCCACCACCTTCACCCGCAACTGGTTCACCATCGCCGTTGCCATCGCGATCGTGTATGTGCCGATCTTCGTCCGGGTGACGCGCGGACCGGTGCTGTCGCTGCGGGAGACCGACTTCATCAAGGCCGCCCGGGTGCTGGGCATGCCCACCGGTCGCATCCTGCTGCGGCACCTGTTGCCCAACATCTCCGCCATCGTCACCGTGCAGGTCACACTGTCGCTGTCGTGGGCGGTGCTGACCGAGGCGTCACTGAGCTTCCTCGGTCTGGGCAGTCCACCACCCACCCCGTCGCTGGGCTCGATGGTCTTCGACGCCAAGGTGCTCGCCGGCACCGCGTGGTGGACGCTCGCCGCGCCCGGCGCGGTGATCGTCATCTTCGTGGTCGGGCTCAACCTGCTCGGCGACGGCCTGCGCGACGCGTTCGACCCGAGAAACGGAAACCGTTAGATGACCGAGGCTTTCGACCAGTTGCTCACCGAACAGGTCGACAACAGGTACGCCGCCATCGACACCGCCTCGGTGGCCGAGCTGGCCGGACTGATGAACAACGCGGACGACACCGTGCCCGGTGCGGTACGCGCGGCGCTGCCGCAGATCGTGCCGGCCATCGAGGGCGTGATCGCCCGGCTGGCCGGCGGCGGCCGGCTGCTCTACGTGGGCGCGGGCAGCGCCGGCCGAATCGGGGTGCTCGACGCCGCCGAGTGCCCGCCGACCTTCAACACCCCACCCGGGCTCGTGCAGGCGGTGCTCGCCGGCGGCGACGGGGCGCTGCACTCGGCCGTCGAGGGCGCCGAGGACGACACCGAAGCGGGTGCGGCCTTCGTCGTCGAGCATGGCGTCACGGGGGTCGACGCGGTGATCGGCATCGCGGCGAGCGGGCGCACGCCTTTTGTGCTCGCGGCGGTGCGCGCGGCCCGGCAGCGGGGCGCGTTGACGGTGGGCCTGTCCTGCAACCAGGACGCCGCGTTGTCGGCCGAGTCGGAGTTTCCGATCGAGGTACTCGTCGGGCCCGAGCTGGTGGCGGGCTCCACCCGTTTGAAGGCCGGCACCGCGCAGAAGCTGGTGCTCAACATGATCAGCACCATTGCCATGGTCCGGCTGGGCAAGACCTACGGCAACCTGATGGTCGACCTGCGGGTGACGAACGCGAAGCTGCGTGACCGGGCGGTAGGCATGATCGAGCGGATCACCGGCGCTTCCCGGGCCGCCGCCGAAGCGGCGCTGGACGCGGCCGACCTCGACGTGAAGACCGCCATTGTGATAATCGATCGGCAGTCCACAGTGGATGATGCCGTCCGGAGGCTGGCCGCGCACGACGGCCGGCTGCGCGAGGTTCTGGAGGCGTCGGCATGAAGGTGTTGGGCATGATCTCCGGAACCTCGCACGACGGCATCGACGTCGCCGTGGTCGACTTCGCCGCTCACGACGGCGTGCTGCACGGGACAGTCCTGCATGCCGCGAGCACCCCGTACCCCGATGAGCTGCGGGACCGGCTCATGAGCGCGCTGCCGCCGGAGTCCCTCACGCTCGCCGAGGCGTGCGCGCTGGACACGCTGATCGGCGAGGCGTTCGCACGCGCCGCGGCCGACGCGATCGACAGGGCCGGCGGAGCGGACCTGATCTGCTCGCACGGGCAGACTGTGTACCACTGGACCGAGGGCCGCCGGGTACTGGGCACGCTGCAGTTCGGTCAGCCGGCGTGGATCGCCGAGCGCACCGGCGTGCCGGTCGTCGCCGACGTGCGCATCCGCGACATCGCCGCGGGCGGGCAGGGAGCGCCGCTCGTGGCGCTGATGGACACCATGCTCCTGGCGGACCTGCCCGGCCGGCCGGCGGCGCTGAACCTGGGTGGTATCGCGAACATGACCGTGCTGCGGCCGGCCGCGGGTGCCCCGATCGCCTACGACACCGGCCCCGCGAACGCGCTGATCGACGCGGCCGCGATCCGGGCGACCGGCGGCCGGCTGCGCTTCGACATGGACGGCGCCCTGGCCGCCGCCGGCACCGTGCACCCCGCGCTGCTGGGCCGCCTGCTCGCCGAGCCGTACTACGCGCTGGCCGCCCCGAAGACCACCGGCAAGGAACTGTTCCACGCCGAGTACCTGGACAAGATGCTCGGCGACCACCCGGGAATATCCGATGTGGACGTCGCTGCGACGGTGACCGCACTGACCGCGGAGACGGTGGCCGCCGAGGTACGCCGGTACGGTGTCGACACGCTGGTGGCATCCGGCGGAGGCTGCGCCAACCCGACGCTCATGGCGATGCTGGCCGAGCGGCTTGTCGGTGTGCGGCTGACCACGAGCGCCGAGTTCGGTGCGCCGACCGAGACCAAGGAGGCGATCGCGTTCGCCCTGATCGGCTGGCAGACCGCACACGGCCTGCCCGGCAACGCCCCCTCCTGCACCGGCGCGGAGGGCGGGCGCATCCTCGGTGCGATCGTGCCCGGCGCCGGCCCGCTGCGCCTGCCGCAACCGCTGGCCGCGCCACCGGCCGCGCTGCGCCTGTCCGGAGCCCGGCAATGACCGACCTGCTCGAGCTGGACGGCCTGCGGGTATCAGCCGGCTCGCGCGAGATCGTGCACGGCGTCGACCTCTCCATACCTGCCGGCCAGACGATAGCTGTCGTGGGGGAGAGCGGCTCGGGCAAGTCGCTGAGCATGTTGGCGGTGATGGGTCTGCTGTCCCCGCCGCTGCGGGTCACGGGCGGCACGGTCCGGCTGGCCGGACGCGAACTGACCGGGCTGCCCGAACGGGGCATGCGTGCCATCCGGGGCAGCGAGGTCGCGATGGTCTACCAGGATCCGATGACGTCGCTCAACCCACTGATGCGCGTCGGCGACCAGGTGGTCGAGGCGATGACCGCGCACGGGGTAGCCAAGGCGGAGGCTACCCGGCGGATGCTGGAACTGCTCGCCCGGGTCGGGATTCCCGACCCGAAGCGCACCGCCCGGGCCTACCCGCACGAGTTCTCCGGCGGCATGCGCCAGCGCGTGATGATCGCCTGCGCCCTCGCCATGCGCCCCCGGCTGCTCATCGCGGACGAGCCGACGACCGCGCTCGACGTGACCATCCAGCAGCAGATTCTCGCGCTGGTCGACGAGTTGCGCCGCGAGCTGGGGATGACGACCATCTGGGTGACCCACGACCTGGGTGTGGTGGCCCGGCTGGTGGACCGGGTGGCGGTCATGTACGCCGGGCACGTGGTCGAAGACGCGCCGGTACGGCAGGTGTTCGCCGCGCCGCAACATCCGTACACGGCGCGCCTGCTCGCGGCGCTGCCGGACCCGACCGACGACACCAGGCCACCGCTGGCCCAGATCCCGCGACGGCCGCCCGCCCCGGGCGAGATCGCCGGCTGCCCGTTCCGGCCACGGTGCGCGCAGGCCCGCGACATCTGCGCCACCCGCCCACCGCTCGAGCCGCGAACCGTCTCCGGTGCGGACACTGCGAGCCGGGTCGCATGCTGGGTGCCGCCGGCCGAGTGGAGGTCATGATGCTGCGCGCGACCAACCTGACCAAGCAGTACCCGGTACGCGGCGGGGACGGCGTGGTCCACGCTCTCAACGACGTCTCGTTGGAGCTGGGTGACGGGGAGACGCTCGGCATCGTCGGCGAGTCCGGCTGCGGCAAGTCCACCCTGGCAAAGCTGCTGGTCCGGCTGGAGGATCCCACCTCGGGCCGCGTGGAGCTCGACGGCGTCGACCTCACCGGGCTGCGCGGCCGGGCACTGCGCGCGCAGCGGCGGCGCATCCAGATGCTGTTCCAGGACCCGTACTCGTCGCTCAACCCTCGCCAGCGAGTCGGCAGTACCCTCCGCGAGGTGCTCGCCGTACACCGGCTGGGCGGCGACGCGCGCGGCCGCGAGCGCCGGGTCGCCGAGCTGCTGGAGCTGGTCGGGTTGGGCGCGCAGCTCGCCGACCGGTACCCGCACGAGTTGTCCGGCGGTCAGCGCCAGCGCGTCGGCATCGCCCGAGCGCTTGCCGTGGAACCGTCGGTACTCCTGCTGGACGAGCCGGTCTCCGCGCTGGACGTGTCGGTCCGCGCCGAGATCATGAACCTGCTCGTCAACCTGCGCGACGAGCTGGGGCTCAGCTACGTGTTCATCAGCCACGACGTGGCGATGGTGCGCCACATCAGCGACCGGGTCGCGGTGATGTACCTGGGGCGGGTCGTGGAACTCGGCGACTGGAAGCCGGTGCTCGACTCGCCGGAGCACCCGTATACATCGGCGTTGTGCGCCGCCGTGCCGGTACCCAACCCGGAGCTGGCCCAGCCGATCCAGGCCACCGTGATCGGCGAGGTGCCCGACCCGGCCAACCCGCCCGCGGGGTGCCCGTTCCATCCGCGTTGCCCGCGCGCCGAGGACGTCTGCCGGCAGACCGATCCGCCCCTGCTCGAGCTGCGCCCGAGGCACGCGGTCGCGTGCCACGTGGCCGCTCGCACCGCGGTGTCGCAGTGACGGCCGCGAGCCTGCGCCCGGCCGGCACGGGTGACCTCGACGCGGTGACGCGCGTCTTCCTCGCGTGCTGGCACAACTCGTACGCGGGGCTGCTGCCGCCCGACGTTCGCGACCTGTACACGCTGGACACCGCACGGGAGCTGTGGCGCCGGGTGGCGCTCGATCACCTGCTCGTGGCCGAGGCGGCCGGGCGCGGTGTGCTGGGCATGGTCCGGTTCGGCACCGACCCGGACGACCCGGGATGCGGGCATGTGTACAGCCTCTACGTCGACCCGGACAGCCAGGGCCTCGGTCTGGGCCGGACATTGCTGACCGCGGCAGGCGAGGCCCTGGTCGCGCGCGGGTATGCGCAGGCGACCCTGTGGGTGTTCGCCGACAACACAGCCGCCATGGCGTTCTACGCGCGGCTGGGCTGGCAGCCGGACGGTGCCACCCGCACCGAGGCGGCGTACCGGCTCCCGGAGATCCGGCTGAGGCGACGACTACCGTGAAGGGAGGGGCTGCGGGAAGCAGCCCCTCGCCGTGTATCAGTGCGGTGTCACCGGAGCTTGAACAGGGCGGTGGTGCTCGACCCGTCCTGAGATCTGGCGGTCACCGTGTAGCAGACGCCGGGGGTGGCCGGGGTCTTCCAGTTGTACTGGAACTGGCCGTCGGCGTACTTCAGCGTCGTGTCACCGGTGGCGAGCGTCTCGATCTCGGCCGTCGGCGCGCCGTCGTCGCAGGTGACCTGCTGGGCGCTCATCGTGACCACGGCCGGGTCGGTCAGCTCGGTGGTGCCGGAGTACACCTGGAACTTCATCGGTACCGTGCTGCCGCCCTTGACCGTGTTGACCACGCCGCCCATGTCGACCGGGCGGTAGAAGCCCTTCACCTTCCACGGCAGAACCGTGTACGTCTGCTGGGCGGTGGCCACGTTGCCCGCGGCGTCGGTCGCCGTTGCGGACAGCGTGTGCGGGCCGACGGCGGTGCCGTAGCCGGACACGGCGCAGCCCGCCGGGCCGGAGGTGAGGTCGGTCGCGGTGCACGCCGGGGCGGGCGGGACCGAGCCGAAGTACACCTCGCCGATGGTGGCGGAGAACGTCACCGCCGGCGCGACCATGTCGACCTTGACCGTGGCCGACGTCGTCGCCTCGACGTTGCCGGCCCTGTCGGTCGAGCTGAACTCGACCCGATGGGTCCCCTGGAGGTCGACCGTGACCGGAGAGCCCGGGTAGGGCGTCCAGTCGCCGCCGTCGATCCGGTACTGCGTGCCGGCCACGGCGAAGTCGTCCCTGGCGTCGAGCGTGAAGGACGGGGCCGTCGTGTACCAGCCGTCCTTGCCGTTCGGCTGCTCTGGCGACCAGGTCAGGGTGGTCGTCGGGGGCACCTCGTCCTTCACGACCGGGGTCACCGTCCACCGGTCGAAGTCGTAGACGACTCCTTCGCCGCCTACCGACGCGGTGAAGTTGGCGCCCAGCTTGTCCTGCTGCAGCCACGGGGTGTCGAACAGCTTGAACGAGTCGTAGTTGATCGGGGTGCCGTTGACCAGGTGCGTGGCGCCCGGGGCCTGGGCCGGGCTGTCGTAGGTGATGTCGAGCGTGTCGCCGTGGATGCTGTGGTACACCAGGCGCGGATTTTCGTCGCCGACGTGGCTGGTGTCCAGGCTCGTCCTGGTGGTGACGGCGGTCGCGAACGCGTCGAGGTCGGCGTACTCGGACTTGTCCGCGGTGTCCAGCACCCAGCCGTTGCGGTCGGCCTGGCTGCGCAGGATGTTGTAGCTGTAGGTGAGGCTCGCGGTCGGGTGGTTCTGCGCCGTCGTCTTCACCTTGTTCGACGGGTCGCTCGGCGTCTGGTGGTACCACGTCCCGGGCTGCGCCATCCTGAAGGCGAAGTAGGACGTTCCGGTGTTGACGATCGACCATCCGTCGACGTCCCGACGCTCGACGATCGAGCCGGTGTCGGGGAACATCGCGTTGAGGTAGTTCTCGGTCGGGTCCCCCGCCGACTTGAAGACGCCCACGGCCGCGGGACCGTCCTGCATCACCCGGTGCTGGGCCGGATCGTCGTAGGTCCCGATCGGGGCGTTGCCCACGTCGACCGACACGCGGAACACCGATTGCGGGGCGCCGGACTGCCAGCGCAGCACCATCGGCATGTCTTCGAGCCAGTTGTCGACCCTGCGGTACTGGACCTCGGTGCCCAGCCCCCAGGTGGGGCGGACGTAGGTCGTCCGGTAGATGTCCATGGCGCGACCGCTCGAGTTCTGCAGGTTCGCCTTGTACGAGGTGTAGGACTTGTCGGTCTTCTGGCCGAGCTGCACGGCGAGCGGCGGCGGCGTGTACTTCGTCCCCGACCAGGCCACCAGGCCGGTGTACTCCAGGTCCGGGCGGTAGGCCGACGGCGCCAGGTTGTCCGACTCACCGACGCCCTGCTGCGCCCGGTCGGCACCGAAGTACGTCCAGGCGAGGATCGCATGGTTGGCGCCGCGCCAGGTCGGATCGTCGGCGAGGGTTGAGTCTCCCTTGGCCCGGCTCTCCGTGGAGACCCGGTAGCCGTCGATCCAGTCGTTGGCCCACTCGAACCACATGACGTCCATGGCCATCTTGGCCTTCTGCACCAGCTCGGGGTCGTCGGCCCACTGGTAGATGGCATTGAGCCCGAAGTACGTCATGAAGGTGTACTCGCTGCTCTCGTACTCCGCCCAGCCACGGTGCACCCCGGCGTCGATCATCGCGAGGATGGCGGCCTTGTTGATGGACCTCAGCTGGTTGCCGGAGTTGCCCTTGAGGTCGGACACGTCGGGGAGGTACTGGCCGACGAGGTACCCGGTGACGTAGTTGCTCATCCGCAGGTTCTCGGTCTGCGCGAGCGGCCCGTAGGCGTACTGGGCGAAGTAGCTCCGTACGTGGGTGAGCATGGCCGGGCTGTACTGGTCGCCGACCATGAGATACCCGTACATCTTCGACAGGGTCTTGTACTGCTCGGCGTCGTAGAGCTGGTACAGCCTGTCAAGCTTGCCGAGGTTCGTGGCCACGTTCTCGTGGTCCCCGAGCTGCGCCACATACGACGCGGTGTTGATCGCTCCTTCCTCCTCCAGCATCGCCTTCGTCTTGTCCCACAGCCACTGCGACCGGCTCTGCTCGTCACCGGGGAACGGCGCTGGTGCGGTGGGTACGTGCGGGCTGGTGGTCATGGCCAGCGGGGAGCTGGGCGCGCTGACATTTCCGCTGGCGTCCTTGGCCCGCACCGTGAACTGATAGGTCGTGGACGGCACGAGGTTGCCGGCGACGGCCAGCGTGGTGCCTCCCGTGGTGGACGTGACCAGATAGCCGTCACGGTAGACGTCGTATCCCGTCACGCCGAAGTTGTCGGTGGATGGCGTCCACGTCAAGGAGGCGCTGGTCTCGGACACCTGCCCCTTGGTCAACCCGGTCGGTGCGGTCGGCGGCTGATTGTCGATGACCGGATCGGGCAGTTCGACGACCGAGGGGTTGTCCACCACGATCGCCTCGTCGGTGCCGGTGGTGTTGACCCGGACCTGCCAGCCGAGCTCGACCGTGGTGACGAGACGCTGCCCCCCGTTGGGCACGACGGTGAACTTGTACTGCGGGATGTCGGCGTCGCTGACCCGGGACAGGGCACCGGAGGTGTTCTTGTACGCCGCGGTGGTGGTGAGGGTCAGCTGCGGCGGTACCGGGAACCGGGGCACCAGTTTGTTGTCGTAGTTGCCGAACGCGATCTGCGCGAAGATGTCCTTCGCGACGGGCTGGTCGCTTGCCGCACTGCGCTTGAGGTCGAACGACAGGCTGAACTGCCTGGCGGGGCTGCCGACGGGCTGCTTGTACACGGCGTTGACGGCCTCGATGAGGGCGCCGGTGGAGAAGCGGCGGTAGAAGTAGCTGGGGTTCGCCGCCGCCAGGGCTGAGTCCCGCAGCTCGAGGGCGCTGTTGCCGGCGACGCTGACGATCTGCTGCGCGGCTCCGCTGGTCGCGCTGGCGATCGACAGCGGGCTGGTCGGGCCGTTGAACTCGGTGTCCATGTCGGCCGCGAGGAGGTTGGCGGGCAGGGGGTCTGTTGCGGGTGATGCGAACGCGACGCAGGTCGGTGCCGCGAGTACGAGCGCGGCGGCACACAGGGACGACACCATCCCTCTCAGGATGTTCATGGTTCATCCTTCTCTTTGGGGTGTGCGCGTGTGCGGGGGGTGTGCTACTTGACCGCCCCCGTTGCCAGTCCCTTACTCCAGAACGACTGCAGCGACAGGAACATGGCGACAACCGGAATCACCGAGACGAGCGCGCCGGTGACGACGGTGGTGTAGCTGATCGGATAGCCCTGCAGTTCGCGCCAGCTGACGAGCCCCACCGTCACCGGTTGGAGCGAGGTGTCGGCCAGCATGAGCGAGGGCAGCAGGAAGTTGGTCCAGATCGCGACGAACTGGAACAGGAAGATGGTGACCATTGCCGGTGCCATCAGCCGCACGCCGATCGTGAAGATGCGAAACTCGCCGGCGCCGTCGAGGCGGCCGGCCTCGATCAGCTGGTCGGGTACCGACGATGCGGCGTAGATCCGGCTGAGGTACACGCCGAAGGGACTGACGATGCTGGGGATGAAGACGGCCCAGAAGGTGTTGACGGTTCCGGTGTAGCTGAATACGAGATAGAGCGGGATGGCGAGGACGGGCGCGGGCAGCAGCACCGCGGCGAGCACGGTGCCGAAGACCGCCTCGCGCCCCGGGAACGAGAACTTGGCCAGCGCGTACCCGCACATGGACGCCAGGAGCGTGGAGACGATGCCACCACCGACGGCGTACAGCAAGGAGTTGAGCAGCCAGCGCGAGTAGATGCCGCCCTGGGCCCGAAACAGCGTCTGGACGTTGTCCACCAGCGCGAAGTGGTCGCCGAACCAGAAGCCGTTGCCGGAGAAGAGCTCGCCCTGGCCCTTGGTGGCCGAGACGACCAGCCACCACACGGGGACCAGGAAGTAGACGGCGAAGAGGGACATGACCAGCAGCACCAGCAGGCGCGTGGCGGGGTTGACCGTCGTGAGCGGACTCGTCCGGGGCCGTCGCCGCCTTGTTGCGGTGACCACGGGCTCGGTGGGTGCTGGGGTCTGCAGGGTGGTGGTCATGATTCGACGCTCCGGGCCGATGCGCGGAAGACGAGCACGGACAGCACGCAGATCACGGCGCCGAGCACCACGGACTGCGCGGCCGCGTAGTTGAAGTCGTTGGACGACAAGGACCGCAGTGCGGCCATGATCGGGGTGTAGGTGGACGGCAGGTTCGGTGCCACGGCCTTCATGGTCACCGGCTCGTTGTAGAGCTGGGCCGTGCCGATGATGGAGAAGACCAGCGTCAGCAGCAGGGCCGGCCGGATCAGCGGGACCTTGATCAGCAGCGCGGCCTTCCAGCCGGAGCAGCCGTCGAGCGCGGCGGCCTCCATCGTCTCCTCGGGGATGGCCTGTAGTGCGGAGAAGATCAGGATCGTGTTGTATCCGGTCCAGGCCCAGGTCAGGATATTTGCGATCGAGAACGGCAGGGCGCCGTCGGTGACGAAGCTGACGTGGATTCCCATCGAGGCGAACAGCCGGGTGACCGGGCTCAGCGTGGGGGCGTACAGGAACGACCACACCAGGGCGGCGATCACGCCGGGCAGCCCGTACGGCAGGAAGTAGGCGACCCGGAAGAACTTGCGCCCTGTGGACACCGACGAGTCGATGAGCAGGGCCAGGATGAGCGCGATGCCGAGCATCACGGGCACCTGGATGAGGCCGATGAAGGCCACTCGGCCCAGGGAGCCGAGGAACTCCCCGTCGTGGAACACCCGCGTGTAGTTGTCGAGGCCCGCGAAGACGGTCTCGGCGCCGCCCAGGCCGAGGCCCGAGCGTTTCACCGCGAAGAAGCTCTGCACTACGGAATACCCGGCGGGAATCAGGTACACCACGACGAAGAGGACCAGGAACGGCAGGACGAACGGCGCGGCTCGCCGCAGCTCGCGCGCGCGGCCGCGCCGTCGAATCGTCACGTGGGACACGGTCAGCCTATCTGTGAAGGACCGGAGGTGCGGGTCGCGGGGGACGCTCGGGGCGGCGCCCCCCGCGAGGCGCTACTTACTGACGGAGAACCCTTGCGCCTGTAGCGCGGAGAGCGTGGCCTTCTGCGTCCCGCTCAGGGCGTCCTGGTAGGTGCCGCCCTTGGTGGGCACCTTGCCGAGACCGTCGCCGAGCGATGCGGCCGTGGCGCTCATGACCGGGCCCCACTGCCAGTGGGCGTTCACCTTGGCGGACTCGTCCCGGAACAGCTGGTAGATGGGCTGGCCGCCGTAGTAGCTCTCCGGCTTGTCGAGCGCCGCGTTGGCAAGGCCGGACTTCGAGGCCGGAAGGATGGCCGCGGAGGCGATCAGGTTGGACACGGACTGGTCGTTGGTCGACATCCACAGGGCGAACTCGGTGGCCTGCTTCGGGTACTTGCAGCCCTTCATGACGGCCGTTGACGACCCGCCCGAGTTGCCGACGGCGTCGGTGGTGCCCCAGCGGGGCATGGGTGCGACGGCCCACTTGCCCGCCGAGTCGCCGGCGTTGTCGCGGATGAGCGAGGCCGACCAGACCGGACCGACCTCGGACCAGACCTCGCCCTTGTTCCACGCGGAGTAGAGCGCCGCGTCGAAGGCCGGGTAGGAGGTGACGAGACCCTGGGTGAAGAGCCCCTGCCAGTACTGGCCGACCTCGGCGTTGGCCGCGCTGTCGATGGAGACGGTCCACGAGTCGCCCTTGACCCCGAACCAGCTGGCGCCGTGCTGCCAGGCGAAACCGGAGTACAGGTAGGGGTCGGTGGGCAGGTTCATGATGCGGGCCTGCGGGTTGGCGGCCTTCACCGCAGCGGCGGCGGTGGCGAACTCCGCCCAGGTCTTCGGGATCGCGATGTTCGCGTTCTTGAACAGGTCGGCCCGGTAGAACATGGCCATCGGCGCGGTGTCGACGGGCACGCCGTACGCGGCGCCGCCGACGCCGACGTTGTTCCACACCCAGTCGGGGAACTCGGCCCGCTGCGCTTTGACGTACTGGCTGACATCCTGTAGTACGCCGGCGGCGAGGAAGGTCGAGAACGTCTCGTAGCCGACCTGGGCCAGGCACGGGGCCGTGCCCGCCTTCGCGGCCGTGAGCATCTTGTCGTAGCCGGTCTGCCCGCCGCTGGGCAGGGCCTCGTACTTCACGTGGATGTCGGGGTGGGACTCGTTCCACAGCGCGACGGACTTGTCGTAGCCGGCGGCCCAGCCCCAGAAGGTGACGTCCACCGGTCCGCCGGCCTGCGTCCCGGCGTCGCCGCCGCCGCCGCATCCAGCCAGGGCAATGCCGGCCGCGGCGGCGACCGCGGCCGCGATGAGTCTCGCCGTTCGCTTCACCATGTGTCTCTCGATTCCTATGTGGTCCTGTGTGGACAGTGCGGACCGTCACGCCGGGCCGTCCAGGGTGTCCGAATGGGACGGCCCGCACGCGTGCACGGCTGATCGCGCCGGATGCGCGTGCTGCCTGAGGCACGGCTTCCCGCGAGGCGTGGGATCTGCTGAGGGTCCGGGCGGCGTTGCGGTGAACGTCCCCGGGTGTCAGGTGGTTTCGAGGATCGGAGCCGGCGCCGAACGGTTGTGCGGGCCGGCGGGCACGTGTTGTTTCCCATCTACGTCGATCACGTTAACGTCCGGATACTTGCATACAAGTACACTGGCATGCAACGATCAATTTCATGAGTCCCCGACCAGCGCTCGTCCCCGAACCGACACCCGCCCACGCCCCGACCGGCCCGGCGCTGTCGCCGGTAGTCCGTGAGCGTGCGTCGGCCCGGACCTCCGATCGCGTCTACGACGAGTTGGTTTCCGCGATCCGTGAGCTCCGGCTCGCCCCGGGCGCGTCGCTGTCCGAGACCGAGCTCGCCGAGCGGCTGCACGTCAGTCGCACGCCGGTGCGCGAGGCGATCGCCCGGCTGGCCGACGCGGGGCTCGTGCGCGTGGTACCGCAGGTCGGCACCCGGGTCGGGCTGATCAGCCTGCGCGAGGTGGAAGAGGCGCGATTCGTCCGCGAGAGCCTGGAGGTCTCGGCGTTCGAGGCCGCCTGCACGGGTCTCGCGCCGGACGTCAGCGGGCTGCGCGAACTGCTGGAGCGGCAGGAACGCTGCTACCGTGCCGAGGACTACAACGCCTTCTTCGTCGCCGATGAGGCGCTGCACGCCGGGATCTTCGCGCTCAGCGGCTATCCCGGTGCCTGGCAGGTCGTGCAGCGCACGAAGCTACAGCTTGACCGGCTCCGGCGGCTCACCCTGCCGGACAAGGCCGGCGTGCGGGTGCTGATCGATGAACACCGCTCCATTGTGGACGTCCTGGAGAAGGCCGACGTTACGGCCGGTCGGGCGCTGATCAGCCGGCACGCCAGGCGCGCCATGGAGCTTGCCCCGTCGCTGCGCGACAAGTATCCGGACTACTTCACCGACTGACCCCGACGCCGGCCGCCGGGCCGTGGCCGACGCGCCACGGCCCGGCGCTGTCGTGCGGCTTTGGAAGGAAAACCGGCATTTGATGAGATTCGATGGAAAGACCGTCCTGGTGACCGGCGCGGGCTCCGGGATCGGCCACGAGATGGCTCGCCGCTTCCTCGAGGAAGGGGCGACGGTGTATGCGGCGGACCTCGACCCCGCGGGCGTGCCGCACGGCACCGTCCCGCTCGCGGTCGACGTGACCGATCCCGACCCGGTCGCGGCTGCGGTCTCCCGGGCGGTGGCCGAGACCGGCGCGTTGCACGTCCTGTGCAACAACGCGGGGGCGTCCTCGACCACGGACCCGGTGTCGTGCACCGTCGAGGACTGGGATCGCACCTTCGCGGTCAACTGCCGCGGCGTGTTCCTCGGCACCAAGTTCGCGCTGCCGCACATGCTCGCCCAGCGGTACGGTGTCATCGTCAACACCGCGTCCGTGGCCGGCCTCGTCGGGTTGCCCGACCGCGCCGCCTACTGCGCGAGCAAGGGCGCGGTCATCGCCTTCACCCGCCAGGTCGCGGTGCAATACGCGGGGACGGGAGTCCGGTGCAACAGCATATGCCCCGGGACGGTCGACTCACCGTGGGTCGGGCGGCTGCTCGCGGCGGCCGGCGATCCGGCCCGCGCCCGCGACCAGCTCGTCGCCCGGCAGCCGATGGGCCGGCTCGGCACGCCGGGAGAAGTCGCGGCGGCCGCCCTCTACCTCGCCTCCGACGATGCCGCGTTCGTCACCGGCACCGAACTTGTCCTCGACGGCGGGCTCCTCGCCGGTTGACAACCGCTACCAACGAACGGATTCGGGCAGGATGACCATCCGCATCAGCCTCGGGCACATCGATAAGTATGATTCAGACATTGCGACGTTCGCCCACCAGCTCGGGCTGAGCAGCGTCCAGCTGCACACCCCCGATCTGCTGCCCGGCGTCGATGGCTACTGGGGTCTGCCCGAGTTGCGGGCAATGCGGGCGCGATGCGACGCCGACGGCCTGGCGATCGACGGCCTGGAGAATGTTCCGCTCGCCCACTTCTGGAAGATTCAGCGCGGGCTGCCCGGCCGGGACGAGCAGATCGAGAACTACCTGAAGACCATCCGCAACCTCGCCGCGGTCGGCATCGACCTGCTGGGCTACAACTTCCTCGGCACGTACGTCTGGCGCACCGACATGGCAGCACGGGGACGCGGCGGCGCCAAGGTCACCGCGTTCGACCTGGCCGACGCGCCCGCCGGCAACGCGCTCGCCGGGTACCGGCTCACCCCGGACCGGCCCGTCGGCGAGCCGATCACGGCCGAGCAGATGTGGGCCAATCACCAGTACTTTCTCGACGCGGTGCTGCCGGTGGCCGAGGAGGTCGGGGTCCGGCTGGCCCTGCACCCCGACGACCCTCCCGTCGACGAGCCGCTGGGCGGCATAGCCCGGATCTTCACGTCCCCGGCCGCCATCGGGCAGGCGCTCAAGCAGGCCGGCGGCAGCCCGTCGTGGGGGCTGAACCTGTGCCTCGGGACGATATCGGAAATGGACGGCGAGCGCAGCGTCAACGAGGTCATCGACCTGCTGGGACCGGCCATCCTCTATGTCCACTTCCGGGACGTCCGTGGTACCGTGCCCCGCTTCACCGAGTGCTTCCTCGGCGAGGGCAACCTCAACCCGGCGCGGGTGATACGTCGGCTGCACGACCGTGGATTCGACGGGTTCCTCATCGACGACCACGTCCCAGCGATGATCGGCGACGTGGACACCTGGGGCGACATATCGTCCGAGGCGTACTGCAGCCGGGGCCGGGCGCACGCGATCGGCTACCTGCAGGGCGTCCTGAACGGCCTCGCCCTCTGACGGGCCGGCCACCGGCCTGCCGCCGCCGGCGAAGACTCCGGCGGCGGCACGGCCGGTGGCCGACGGCTCAGGCGATCCTGACGACCCGCACCCCGCCCGCGGGCACCATGGTCTCTCCCTTGTGGACGGAACCGTCGAGCAGGTCGGTGCCGGACATCGCAGCGCTCGTCGCCGCGTCGCCGTGGTTGATCAGGAAGGCGTAGTCGTGCTCGGCCGACCGGCGGATCACGACCTCGAGGCCCGTGTCCGACGTTGTCATCGCCACCGCCGAGCGCTCGGCGATCGCCGCCACCAGGCGGGCCCGGGCGTCGGTGTCCAGTTCCACCCCCACGTACCAGGCCTCTCCGGCGCCCCGGGTGGCGCGGGTGACCGCCGGCGCGCCCGCAAAGTCGCCGCCGGCGTACCAGGCCTCGGCCACTGCGTCCGTGACGTCGATCTCCTCGTGCCAGTCCGAGACGACCGTCGCTCCGGTGACCCCGTCGACGGCCACGGACTCCGCCTCCGGCAACGGCGCGAACTCCTCCACCCGCACGCCCAGCAGCTCCCGGAACGCCCCGGGGTAACCGCCGGGCCGCACCCGGTCGAGCGGGTCGACGATGCCCGAGAAGTAGGTGAGCACCACGGTCGCGCCGGCGTGCGCGGCCTCCGCGATCGCGGCCCGGTCGCGGTCCGAGACCAGGTACAGCATGGGCGCGACGACCAGCCGGTACCCGGACAGGTCGGCCGACGGCGGCACGATGTCGACGGTGATGCCCGCGTCCCGGAGGCTGGTATACCAGCGCAGCGCGGAGTCCGTGTACGACAGGCCGTTGTGCGGATGCCCCTCCCGCTCGGCGGCCCACCACGACTCCTCCGAGAACAGCAGCGCGCAGTCCGCGACCACCCGGCTGCCGAGCACCTCGGCGCAGGACGCCAGCTGCGCGCCGAGCGCCGCGACCTCCCGGAACTTCCGGCTGTCGGACCCGGCGTGCGGGAGCATCGCGGAGTGGAACCGTTCGGCCCCGGCCAGGGCGGCGCGCCACTGGAAGAAGCAGATCCCGTCGGCTCCGCGCGCGACGTACGAGAACACGTCCCGCCGCAACTGCCCGGGGCGCTTCGCGGGATTGACCGGGCGCCAGCTCGTGGCCCCGACGGCCGTCTCCATGAGCAGCCACGGCCTGCCCGCCGACAGGCCCCGCGCCCGGTCGGCCGAGAACGACAGCTCGGCGTGGGCGTCGGGTGTCGACCTCAGGTAGTGGTCGCTCGCGACGAGGTCCAGGTCGCCGGTCCACGAGCTGTAGTCCATGTTCTTGCCCGCGTCGAACAGCACCAGGTTCGTCGTGACCGGCACGTCCGGGGTGACCCGCCGCAGCACGGCGATCTCCGCTCGCAGCTGCTCGCGCAGCTGGTCGGAGCTGAACCGGTCGAAGTCCAGCACCTGGGTCGGGTTCGAGTCGGTGAAGGTCAGCCGCGGCGGCTGGATCTCCTCCCACGCCGAGTAGGCCTGGCTCCAGGTGGCGGTGCTCCAGGCGGCGTTCAGCTCATCGAGCGAGTCCGCGTACCGGTTCCTGAGCCACGCCCGGAACGCCGCGGCGGTCGCGTCGCCGTAACACCGGGAGTTGTGCCCACCGAGCTCGTTGGAGACGTGCCACAGGGCAAGGGCCGGGTGCTTGCCGTAGCGCTCGGCCATCTTCTCCACCAGCGCGAGCGAGTGTTCGCGATAGACCGGCGACGACGGCGACCAGGCCTGGCGGCCGCCCTGCGCCATCACCCGGCCGTGCCGATCGACCGGCAGCACCTCGGGAAAGCGGGTGGTGAGCCAGGGCGGCGGCGACGCGGTGGCGGTGGCGAGATCGACCGCGATGCCGCCTGTATGCAGCAGTTCGAGCACCCGATCCAGCCAACCGAAGTTCCAGCGGCCGGGCGCCGGCTGCAGCACCGACCAGGAGAAGACCCCGACCGTGACAAGGTTGACACCGGCCTCGCGCATCAGACGCACGTCCTGCGGCCACACGCTTTCATCCCATTGCTCGGGGTTGTAGTCGCCTCCGAACGCAACAGGCTCGCCGCCGAACCGGGCCACGACGTTGGCGGGCCAACGGATCCACTGTGCCGTCACGGAATCCTCTCCTCAACCGGCCGGCGAGCTCGTTGACCGGCCACATGAAATGGACGTCCACGCGTGGACGTTGCCGTCAGCGCCACACACTACTAGCGGCCGGAGACAACGTTGCCTAGACTCTGATCCGCGCAGCCGATCAAGGCCCCTCGTGGCACGACAGCTGCGGCGATCGTTCCCAGCGCGGCTGACCTCCGCGCCGTGCGCTGTGGGGCCGCGGACGGCATCAAAGGAGTCCATTGTGGAGTTCGACGGCAAGGTCGCCATCGTCACGGGCGGACTGAGCGGCATCGGCCGCGCGGCCGCCCAGGTGCTTTCGGCGCGCGGCGCGACCGTCGTCGCCGCCGGCCTGCCACCGGCGGCCGGCGCTGAGCCCGAGCTTCCCGGCGTCGAGTACGCCGAGCTCTCCGTGACCGACGAGGCGGCCACGGCCCGGCTCATGGATCGCGTCGCCGCCACCCACGGCGGACTCGACATCGTGGTCGCGGCGGCCGGGATCCAGCGCTACGGCACGGCGGCGGACACCACGGCCGAGGAGTGGAACGAGGTGCTCGCCGTCAACGTGACCGGCGCGTTCCACGCGGTCAAGCGTGCGCTGCCGCACCTGCGCGCCCGCGGGGCGGGCTCGATCGTGCTCGTCTCCTCCGTGCAGTCATTCATCACCCAGAGCGCGGTCGCCGCGTACACCACCAGCAAGGGGGCGCTCAACGCGTTCGCCCGCTCGATCGCCGTCGACGAGGCGAAGAACGGGATCAGGGCCAACACGGTCTGCCCCGCGTCGGTGGACACGCCGATGCTGCGCTCGTCGGCGCGCATGTTCTCCGACGGCACCGACGCAGGCACCCAGGCCCTCGTCGAAGCCTGGGGGCGCAGCCACCCACTGGGCCGGGTGGCGCGGCCGGAAGAGGTCGCCGAGGCGATCGCCTTCCTCGCCGGCGACCGCGCCAGCTTCATCACCGGAGTCGCGCTGCCCGTCGACGGCGGACTGCTCGCCAACGCCGCGGTGGTGCTGCCCGAATGACGCAGGCGATGACGCCCGAGGTCGCGGTCGCCGGCCGGGCCCGGGTCGGCGAGGGACCGGTATGGGATGCGCGCAACGGCCGCCTGCATTGGGTCGACATCCCGGCCGGGCACATCCACACCAGCGACCCGATGACCGGACAGACCAGCACGCTGGCCCTTCCGACGCACGTCGGCGCGGCGGTGCCCCGCCGCGGCGGGGGCTTCGTCGCCGCGGTGGCCGAGGGCTTCGCCAGCGTCGAGGCCGGCATGACCGTCCGGTGCGCGGTCCTACCCGAGGGGGAGCGCATGAACGACGCGAAGTGCGACCGGCACGGGCGGCTCTGGGCCGGCAGCACCACGATGGATTTCCAGCCGGGCCGGGGCGCCCTGCACGTGCTCATGCCCGACTGGACGACCCGCGTGGTCCTGGAGGGACTGACGCTGCCCAACGGGCTCGACTGGAGTCCCGACGGGCGCACCTTCTACCTCGCCGACACCATGGCGGGCGAGATCTCGGCCTTCGACGCCGACCTGGAGCGCGCCACGATCGGCCGCCGGCGCACGTTCGCCCGGTTCCCCGATGACACGGGCATGCCGGACGGGCTCACCGTCGACGCCACCGGCTGTCTCTGGGTGGCGATGTGGGGCGGCGATCGGATGGTGCGCATCTCACCCGACGGGGACCTGCTCGGCGAGCTGCTCATGCCCGTGCACCAGCCCTCCTCGTGCACGTTCGGCGGCCCCGCCCTCGACGTTCTGTACATCACGTCGGCCCGCGAGGGGCTGGACCTGCCCGACGACGACCCCGCGGGATCGGTGTTCGCGGTCAACGGGTTGGGCGTGGCGGGAACGCCGGCCGCGGTGTTCGGCGGGTGAGCCGGCCGATGAGCACCGGGAACCCCGCCGGGCCGCGCCGGCTCGCCCCCGTCGACGACGAAATGCTGAGCGCGCTGGAGCGGGCCGCACCCGGCGCGACCCGGGCCCGCGCCAGCGACCGGCTCGGCATGGCCCATGACGCCTCGCACTACCTGCTCACGCCGCAGGCGGTGCTCGTACCACGCGACGCCGGGCAGGTGGCGGCCCTCATGCGCGCCGCCGCTGGGCTGGACCTCGGTGTCACGTTCCGCTCCGGCGGCACCAGCCTCAGCGGGCAGGCCGGCACCGAGCACCTGCTCGTCGACGTCCGCCGGCACTTCCGCACGGTTGAGGTCCTCGACGGCGGCGCCCGGGTCCGGGTGCAGCCCGGCGCGGTGCTGCGCCAGGTCAACGCCCGCCTCGCGCCGTACGGCCGCAGGCTCGGCCCGGACCCGGCCAGCGAGTCGGCGTGCACGATCGGCGGCGTCATCGCCAACAACTCCAGCGGCATGACCTGCGGCACCCACGCCAACACCTACCAGACCCTGGAGTCGATGACGCTCGTGCTGCCCAGCGGCACCGTCGTCGACACCGCCGCGCCCGACGCCGACGCGCGGCTGCGGGCCAACGAGCCGGCCTTGACCGGCGCCCTCGAGCGGCTGCGCGACCGCGTCCGCGGCAACCCGGACTCGGTTCGGCGCATCACGGCGCAGTTCGCGATGAAGAACACCATGGGCTACGGCCTCAACAGCTTCCTCGACCACACCTCGCCCGCGCAGATCCTCGCCCACCTCGTCATCGGCAGCGAGGGCACCCTCGGCTTCGTCGCCGAGGCCGTCCTGCGGACCGTCCCGGTCCATCCCACGGTCTCGACCGGGCTGGTGGTCTTTCCCACGCTGCGCGAGGCGATGGCGGTCATGCCGGAGCTGGTGGCGGCCGCACCCGCGGCCGTCGAACTGCTCGACGCCGAGTCCCTGCGGGTCGCCCGGGCGCAGGACGCCCCGGCCGTCGATTTCGCCGTCGACCGTCACGCGGCGCTGCTGGTCGAGTGGCAGGAGCCGGACGCCGAGCGGCTCACCGAGCGCGAACGCCGGGCACGGCAACTCTTCGCCGGCTGGAACCTCGCCGTCCCGGCCCGGCTGAGCCGGGACGCGGCCGGGCGCGCCGGGCTGTGGCACGTCCGCAAGGGGCTGTACGCCGCCGTCGCCGGGGCCAGGCCGTCCGGCACCGTCGCGCTGCTGGAGGACGTGGCCGTCCCGGTGCCCGTCCTCGCCGACCTCTGCGACGACCTCGCCGGCCTGTTCGACCGGCACCAGTACGAGCACAGCGTCATCTTCGGCCACGCCAAGGACGGCAACCTGCACTTCATGCTCAACGAGAGGTTCGGCGCCGGTGACGACGTGCAACGCTACGCGGACTTCACCGAGGAGATGATCGACGCCGTCCTGGCCCGTGGCGGCACGCTCAAGGCCGAGCACGGCACCGGCCGGGTCATGGCCCCGTTCGTCCGTCGGCAGTACGGTGACGAGCTCTTCGACGTCATGCTCGAGGTCAAGCGGCACTGCGACCCCGCCGGCACCCTGAACCCCGGGGTGCTGCTCACCGACGATCCGCAGGCCCATCTGCGCCACCTCAAGCCGGTCGTCACCGTCGAGCCCGAGGTCGACCGGTGCGTCGAGTGCGGGTACTGCGAGCCGGTGTGCCCCAGCCGCGACCTCACCACCACCCCGCGGCAGCGCATCGTCCTGCGCCGGGAGATCACCGCCGCCGTGGCCGCCGGCGACACCGCGCTGGCCCGGCAGCTGGGGCGGGAGTACCGCTACGACGCCGTCGACACCTGCGCCGTCGACGGCATGTGCGCCACCGCCTGCCCCGTGCTCATCAACACCGGCGACCTCACCAAGCGGCTGCGCGCCGGGCACAACGGCCGCGCCGCCCGGCAGACCTGGAGCACGGCCGCGAAGCACTGGGACACGGCGACGCGGGCCATGAACCTCGCCCTGGACCTCGCGGCCGCGGCGCCGCCCGCCGTCGTGGAGGGCACGACCCGGGCCGCTCGCCGGATCGGCAACCCCGACGTCGTGCCGGCCTGGAGCCGTGACCTGCCCCGCGGCGGCATCCGGCGCCGCGGCGCACCCGATCCGGCCGCCGGTGCCGTCTACCTGCCCTCATGCCTCAACACCATGTTCGCCCCGGCCCGCGGCGGCGACGGCGTCATGGCCGCGGTGCGCAGGCTCGCCGGCCGGGCCGGCGTCCGGCTGCACGTCCCCGAGGGGGTGGGCGAGCTGTGCTGCGGCACCCCGTGGTCGTCCAAGGGCCTGCCTGACGGGTACGAGATCATGCGGCGCCGCGTCCGCGACGTCCTCGCCGCCGCGACGGACAACGGCCGGCTCCCGGTCGTCACCGACGCCGCCTCCTGCACGGAGGGCCTGCACCGCCTCCTCGCCGAGGTCGCCCCGGCCGTCGAGGTCGTCGACGCCGTGGCGTTCGTGGCCGAGCACGTGCTGCCGCGGCTGCCCGCCGGCCGGCGCCTGCCGTCGCTGGCGCTGCACCCCACCTGCTCCTCCACCCGTCTCGGCCTCGACGCCGCGATCGCCCGCATCGCCGGCGCGGTGGCCGAGCGGGTCGTCGTCCCGGACGACTGGCAGTGCTGCGCCTTCGCCGGGGACCGCGGCCTGCTCCACCCGGAGCTCACCGCCTCCGCCACCCGCGGCGAGGCGGAGGCCGTCGCCCGCGACGGATGCGCCGCCCACGCCTCGGTCAACCGCACCTGCGAGATCGGGATGACCCGGGCCACCGGCCACACGTACCACCATCTGCTGGAACTGCTCGACCGGATCACCGCAACCGACTGACGCGAAGGCTCGGGCCATGCCGATTCACATGATCGTCCTGCCCGGCGGCGGGTACGAGACGCACGCCGCGCACGAGGCCGAACCCGTGGCCGAGTGGCTCGGATCGCTGGGCCTCGAGGCCGGCGTGCTGCGGTACCCGGTGGCGACGCGGCACCCCGGGCCGCTGCTGGCGGTGCGGGCGGAGATCGCCCGGCTGCGGCGGCGCGGCGTGCGGCGGATCGGCGTGATCGGCTTCTCGGCCGGCGGCCACCTCGCCGGGCACGCGGCCCTGGCGCCGGATGTGCGGCCGGACGAGCGGCCGGACCTCGCGGTGCTGTGCTATCCCGTCGTCTCAATGCTCCCCGAGCACCACGCCGGCTCGCGGGAGACCCTGCTCGGCGCGGACGCGACGGCGGCGCGGCGCCGGGAGGCGTCGCTGGAGGAGCTGGTGACGCCGCAAGCCCCGCCGTTCTTCGTCTGGCACAGCTCGGACGACGCGGTCGTCCCGGTCGAGCACAGCTACCGGCTGGCCCGCGCGCTGGCGGCGCACGACGTGCCGCACGAGCTGCACGTCTTCCCGCACGGCCGGCACGGGCTCGGGCTGGCCGAGGACGACGATTCGGCCGGGCAGTGGACGCGGCTGTGCGCGCGGTGGCTCGCCGGGGTAGGCGCCGCCCGGCCGGCCGCGCAGGGCGTGTCCGCCGCGGGATAGTAACGGCCCCGCCCGGTCAGCCGAGCGGCATGGTGCAGAACCCGCCGCCGGCCAGATGGTTGCGGGGCGCGGCGGGGTCGGCGTCGCCGCCGGCCAGGGCCTGGGCGGCGTACCGTTCGGCGTCGTCGCGCGGGAGGTACCCGATCGCCTCCGCCTCGGCCAGCGACCACCAGCGGCGGGTGTTGGCCGAGATGCCCCACAGGATGCGAAATCCGGCCGGCTCGACCCGCAGGCACGCCTCGACCAGCCGCACCGCGTCCCCGGGTGAGAGCCACCTGGCCAGGTCCTCGGGGACCGTCGGAAGCGGCCGGAACGCGCCGATGCGCAGGCACGTCACGTCGATGCCGAACCGCGAGTGGTAGAGGCTGCCCAGCGCCTCGACCGCGGCCTTGCTCACCCCGTAGAAGGTGTCCGGACGGGCCGAGCTGTCCGCCGGCAGCGGGCCGTGCACCGCCTCGTCGCGGGTGCGGAACCCGGCGGCGTGGATGCTTCCGGCCAGGACCACCCGCCGTACCCCGGCCTCGACCGCCGCCGCCAGCACCTGTTGCGTGCCGTCGATGTTCACGGCACGGATCGTCTCCCAGGGCGCCTCGCCGGCGCACCCACCGAGGTGGACCACCGCGTCGACGCCCTCGCAGGCGGCGCGGATCGCGTCCGGGTCGGTGAAGGACGCCATGTCGATCTCCACGCGTTCGCCCGGGGCCGCCGCCGGCTGCGGTGCGACGTCCAGCAGTCGCAGCACCCGGCCCGGGCGGGCGAGTCCGGGCCGCAGCACCGTGCCGATACGCCCGGCGGCGCCGGTGATCAGGACCCGCTCGGACATGGTAGGAACCCCCTGCGGTTACGGACCGGCGTCGGCCGGCCGGTCGGACGGCATTGCCTGCCCGTCGTACTCCTGCGGAGCCGCCCCCGCGGGCAGGTAGGGCGGCTCGTGGTACGTGTGTGTCCGGCGGAAGGTCAGCGGGACCGGCGGGCGCCAGTGCCGCCAGCTACCAGGATCGGCCGGCACCGGTGTACTCGGCGGGCCGACGCCGTTGCCGTTCTCCGCGGCCACCGCGTACTCGTCGCCGTTGGCCGCCGTACGGTCGACGTACGAGAACGCGAGACCGGCGAAGATCTCGCGGTACCCGGCCTCACCGCGGCTGCGGCGCAGCACCCGGTAGCCGCTCGCGCCGAGCACCTCGCCCCAGCTCAGCTCGACCCCGCCCGGGCCCGGCCGCGGGGTCAGCCCGTCCGGCGGGGCGGGCGGGGCGTCGGTGACGTACAACGGGTAGTCCGCGCCGGGCGGGGCCTGGTGCCGGGAGTTCGCGGCGACGACCCGCACGTGCAGCTTGCGGCCGTCGGCCAGGCCGGTCAGCCGGCACGGGCTGGTCCGGGCGGTCGCGGCGGTGCGCCACGTGTCGCCGCCGTCCTCGCTGAGCTGCACCAGGTACTCCTCGGCCGCCGGCACCGGCGCGAAATGCACCTCGGCGGCGCCGACGGCGTTCACGGTGCGGCGCACCTCGGCGGCCGGCGGCCGGGGCGCATGCGTGGTCAGCTCCCACTGGTGCCGCCCTGCCGGCAGCGCCACGGTCACCTCGTCGGAGGTCTCGCGCACCGGCCGCACGGGCGCGCCGTCGACGTGGAAGGCGGCGCCGTGCCGGCCGGCCGGCAAGCGCAGGGTCAGCGCGGTGTCGGCCGGGGCGCGGTAGCTGCCGTGGCACTCGTGTGCGTCCGTCCGGTAGCGCAGGCTGACGCCCAGGTCCTGGTCGTCGGTGGTGAGCACCACGTCGCCGGTGCCGATCGCGGTGCCATGGAAGAGCACCAGCCGCCGCTCGCCGTCGCGCCGCAGGCGGATCACCCCTGCCGTGCCCCGGAAGCGCAGGCCGGTGGCGTCGTGCGTGACGTCGAGCTCCTCCGGTTCGTGATGGGCGGCCCGCTCGTGACGGAACACGTAGTCCACGCCGTCCGGGGTGGTGATCCGGGCGCCCCAGGGCGTGCGGTGCTGGGGGTCGATCGTGAGGTCGTCGCGGTGACTGACGATGGCCAGCGTGCTGCCGGTGGTGGCGTCGGGCGGGCTTTCCAGGCGTACCCCGCGGGAGACCGGGGTGCGGAACTCGCCGCCGTCCGCGCCGTCGGTGCGCACGCCGCGCACCACGTGGATGAAGGGCATCCGGTCGGTGAGGTGGTCGACGCTGTTGGCGTCGCCGCCGGTGGGCCGGGTCAGCGTGGCCCACGTCCAGACCATCCGCTGGGTGGCCGCGACCGCGTCGTAGACGACGAGGTAGTCGCGGCCGACGAGGATGACGCTGCGGCCGAGATAGTGGCCGTACACCGGGCTGTCCGGGGCGGGGGTGATCTCGGCGTACTGCGCAGTGTCCAGGTCGTAGTGCGGGCGGTCCAGCGTGTTGGGGCCGAGCGACCGGATCGCGCCGCCGCGCCAGATGCCGTAGGAGCTGACGAAGGTGGCGTCCGGCGCGCGCCGGTCCCCGGCGTCCTCCGGGCCGTGCCCGCTGTAGGCGCGCCCGCCGGCGTAGTAGTACAGGTGCCCGCTGCCGTTGTCGTCCGCGATGCCCCACCGGTAGTTGGGCCCGCGGTCGGTCTGCTGCAGGTGTACCGACACCTCGGTGGGCTCGCCGACGCCGGCACGCAGCGTTATCCCGTACCCGGTGTACTTGGTGCTGCCCAGGCGCGGGTTGGTGCCCCGGTCCCCGGGCTGGGGATGCAGCGTCCGCCACGGGTCGGCGGCGCCGCGCGGCTGGTCCAGCCGGTGTCCCGCGGCGTCGCAGCCCCACAGCAGGTGTTCGGCGACGAGCGGGCGGTAGCGGCGCAGCTGCTCGCCGAGCAGCCGCATCTCGATGGGCGGCCGGCGCGGCCAGCTCGCGTGCGCGCCCTGCGGCGGGTGCATGCGCAGCGCGCCGGGCGCGGTTGCCGACGTGTCCGTGTCCGGGGCGGCGGCGGTCATGACCGGGGCGGTCAGCGCGTCGACCAGCCACTCGCCCAGGGCCGCGAACTGCGGTGTGCACAGCCGGTTGTGGCCGTCGGCGCGGATGCCCAGCGCGTTGCCGAGGGTGGCCGGGCGCAGGAACGCCCACACGTACGTCGCGAGGCTCTCGGTCCACCGGCCGGGCCGGGCCTGCCGGTCGGGCAGTGCCGGCCGGGTGTTGTACACCCCGGCCAGCCGCAGGAACGTCTCGAACTGCTCGAGCCAGTCGCCGGCCGCGGGGTGCTCGGGGTAGAGCCAGGCCAGGCAGGCCAGCGCCGCCTTGCCGTCGGACATGAAGTTGGGATGGCCGCCGAACATCCGCCGCATCGGCCCGATCTCCTCGCCGGCGCTGACGTAGGCGGTCAGCAGCAGCAGTGCGTCGACCCGGGCGGCCTCCTGCGGCCGCAGCTCGCCGCGCAGCCGGTCGTAGCCGTCCAGCAGCCGGTCGTAGAGCGGCCGCTGGCCGATGTTGAGGTAGCCGGCGACCTCGTTCACGCCGTGGGCGATCAGCCGCGGGCCCTCGGCCCCGGCGAACAGCGCGGTGAGCAGTTCCCGCCCGGTGCGGATCTCGCCGGTGGCGCACAGCCGGCCCGGGCGCCGCCCGCCGTAGGTGAGCACCCAGTCCTTGACCCGGTCGAGGTCCAGGGTGCTGTGCCAGTGGTACAGCTGCCGCACGTGGGTGGACTGGTAGCAGGCGGCTCGGCGGGCCGCCTCGGCGTCGATGCCGTAGCGCGCCGACAATGCGTGCGCGTTCTCGTGCTGCGACCGTAGTACCTCCCGGTCGCGTTCGTGGTCGTAGAAGGCGATCCCGGTGCGCCGGGTGCCGGTGCGCAGCGGCCACCGCCAGTGCAGCACCCCGTCGCGGTACCGGAAGCGGATCTGCAGGTCCCGGGCCGAGGCCCAGGAGGCGTAGCGGTGGTCGTCCCACCAGGTCGGGTCGCGGACGAACACTCCGGCGGCGTCGCCGGCGCGCACGTCCCAGAACGTCGCATGTGGACGGATGTCCCAGGCGTACGCGGGCGCGTACGGTCCGACGGTGAAGGCCATCTCCTGCCGCGGATCCTCGGGCCGGCCCGGTCCGGAGAAGGCCGGATCCTCGCCGCTGTCGGCGACCAGCAGCGGCTCGGTGATGCCCGGCCACCGGTAGGTCTCCGGCGAGCCGGGGTCGAGGTGGTCGGTGGCATCCTGCGAGTACGGCCAGGTCGAGGAGAACCGGTGCGTGGGGGAGAACCCGTCCCAGCGCAGCTCCCATTCGGGGGAGGGGCCGTCGATGTCGTGCATCCGTTCGGTCAGCTCGATGAAGTCGTATCCCTGCACGCAGCGCACCGTTGCGGTGTACCGGCCGCCGCCGGCGAACCGGTACCCGATGTCGTACGCGACGACCAGCGGCCCGGCCTGCACCTCGCACACGTCGATCCGCTCCACCCGGGCCCGGGCACCGACCAGCCCGGACCGGCCCACCCAGCCGCGCCCACGGTCCAGCGCGAGGATCGGGCCCGGCACGGGTCCGGCGGCGGGCCGTTGGGATGTGGGCAGCCGGACCCGGATCGCTCCGGCGTCCACCACGATGCCGTCCTCGCCGTGCACGGCCGTCACCGGGCGGGCCACGCCCGCCAGTGGGATCGACTCATCGGCGCACAGCGTGAACTCGTGGGACTGGCCGGGCGCCAGCCCGGCGAGGAAGCCGACCACGGCGCTGCGTAGCCGTCCCTGGTCGTCGGCGCGCACCTCGGACAGCTGGAACGGCACCGGGGTGCCCGCAGCGTCGACCAGGCGCAGCCGCCGGGCCGGCAACGCCGGCTCGGGCCAGCGCACCGGCCAGTGCAGCAGCGTCCGCGGCCACGCGAACTCGGGATGGTCGAGCGGATCGCGCAGCCGGAACGTGACGCTCGCCCGGCCCGGCTCCCACCGGGTGTGCCGGTCGAGCCGGGCCGGGCCGCTCATTCGGTTCCGCCGGACCGCTCGCCGACCGCCGTCTGTGCCGGCGCGATGCCCTGGCTGCCCAGGCCGGCCCCGCCCGCGACGCCCTCGACGAGGTAGCGCTGCAGCAGGATGAACAGCACCAGGATCGGCGCCGCCACGATGAAGGTGGCCGCGGACACCATCGGCCAGTTCTGGGTGTGCTCGCCGAAGAACGAGTAGAGGCCGCGGGTGACCGGCCACAGCGCGTCGTCGGAGAGCATGACCAGCGGCAGGATGAGGCTGTTCCAGGAGGCGACGAAGCCGAAGATGGCGAAGGTGGCCAGCGCCGGCTTCATCAGCGGGATGATGAAGGTCAGGATGAACCGGATGTAGCCGCACCCGTCCAGCACGGCCGCTTCGTCGATCTCACGGGGGATTCCCTTGATGTAGCCGACGAAGAAGAAGAACCCGGCACCGGACAGGCTGGTCAGCACGAGGTAGCCGGGCATGCTGTTGTACAGGTGCAGCGAGCGGGCCTCGATGAACAGCGGGATCAGGCCGCCGGGCAGGAAGCCGGAGAAGATGAAGAACGTGTACAGCGCGTTCGAGTGCTTGAAGTACCCGCGGGAGATGGGGAAGGCGAGGAAGACCCCGAGCACGAGGGTGATCACGGTCGGGATCACCGAGTAGACCAGGCTGTTGATCATCTGGCGGCTGAAGCCGCCCTGCTCCCACGCATCGGTGAAGTTCTGCAGCGTCCACTCCTGCGGCAGGCCGGTCGGGTGCTGCAGGAAGTCCGGGTAGGTCTTGAACGCCTGCAGCAGCAGGTAGAACAGCGGCAACGCGAACAGCAGTACCGAGATGAGGAAGCACACCACGTTCGTGCGCGCGCCGCGCAGCAGCCGCCCGACGCCGCGCCGGCTACGGGGCGGCGGCGCGGCCTGGACCCGGGTGCGCTCCGGTAGCGCCGTCGAGGTCGTCACAGCGCCACCTCCCGCCGCCGCAGGGTCCACAGCACGCCACCACCGATGAACAGGGTGAGGAAGAACTGCAGCATCGCCAGCATCGAGCCGAACCCGAGCTGGCTGGTGCCGCTGAGGAACGCCGAGTTGAACATGTAGATGCCCAGCGTCCGGGTGCCGAAGTTGCCGCCGGTGAGCACCAGGATCAGCGCGTACTCGCCGAGCGCGCCCGCCACGGCCAGGAACATGTTCACCGTGAAGGCGGGCGCGAGCAGCGGGAAGGTCACGCTGCGGAACATGCGCCAGCGTCCCGCGCCGTCCATCGACGCCGCCTCGTACACGTCCGACGGGATGTTGCGCAGCCCGGCGATGTAGATGAGCATCGAGAACCCGGAGAACATCCAGACGTTGACCAGCATCACGAGGGGTAGTGCCAGCTGGTTGGAGCCGAGGAAGGTGCTGGTGACCCCGAAGCCGTCCTGCAGGATCTTCTCGATCGGGCCGGAGAACGGGTCGAAGATCAGCGAGAAGATCGCCCCGACGACTGCGACCGAGAAGATCTGCGGCATGAAGATGAGGGCGCGGTACACGGCGTAGGACCGGCCCCGCCGGTTGAGCAGCAGGGCCAGCCCGATGCCGATCGCGTTCTGCACGACCGCCACGCCGACCACGTAGATGAGCGTGACGCGCACCGCGCCCCACACCTCCGAGGAGAGAGCGGTGAACGCGCTGGAGTAGTTGCACAGGCCGCAGAAGTTGAGCGGCGTCCCCGGCAGGCCGGAGTATTGCGTGAACGAGTACCCGATCGTCGCCAGCGACGGGTACAGCCCAAACACCAGCCATCCGAGCCCGGGTATCGCGATGCTCGCCCAGGGAATGAACCGCCGGGTCCGTGGAGTCCCGAACAAACAGCGTGACACGCCGCTCTCCCTTCTACCGTGACGTAGGGACTACCCGAGGGCCTTCTGGTAGGCGCCGGCGGAGCGGGCGAGGATCGTGTCGACGCTGTCGCCGCCGATCGGCGCCATCTTGTACAGGTCGGGACCGCCCGCGTCGGTAGAGGCACCGGCGGGCACCCACGGGCTGGTCAGCGCCACGAACGAGTCGCCCATGTGCGCGTTCAGCCAGTCCATCCAGGACAGTCCGGTGTTCTGCAGCGCCGGCTGGGTGGAGATCGAGCCGGTCGCCTCCAGCCACTTCTTGTAGTTCTCCGGCTGGGAGAAGAACTCCAGCCACTGCATCGCCAGGTCCTTGTGCGGCGCGCTGGCCGGCACCACCCAGGTCAGGTCGGGCTTGATGGCCACCCGGTTGGCGGCGGGGTCGTTGGTGCCGGGCAGCATGAAGAAGCCCAGGTTCAGCTTCGGGTTGGCCTGCTGGATCGTCGCGCCGTCCCACGAGCCGTCCAACAGGAACGGGAAGTCGTCCGGCTTGCTGGCCCACGCGCCCGGAGCGGTCTGCTGCGCGACGCCCGCCGCGGCCGGCTCGAGGTACGGCATCGCCTTCTGGTACTGCTCGGAGATGCTCTTGTAGACCGGGTCGGCCCAGGACTGTGTCTTCTGCCAGAACGCCGTGGCCCGGTCGGTGGACACCTTCACCGAGTCCGTGCCGGGGTGGCCCGCCATCAGCGTCTGGTTCATGATGCCGTGCCAGACGCCGGCGTGCATGCCGTCCTTGCCGGCGGCGAAGATCGGGGTGATCCCCTTGGCCTTCAGCGCCGCGCAGTCGTCGAGGAACTCCTGGTACGTCGTCGGTACCTGCATGTTGTACTTGGCGAGCAGGTCCTTCTTGTACCAGACGGAGCCGGCGGAAACGTACTCCGCGGCCATCACGCCGTAGATCCCGTCGTTGTACCCGATGGCGGCCTGCTGTGTGGTCAGGTCGTAGTTCTTCATGAACGGCTGGTCCTTGAGGTCGACCAGCTGACCCGCGGCGACCAGCGCCGCGGATCCGCCCGGCTTCAGGTTGGTGTAGGGCGGCGCGAAGCCCTGCTGGGTCGGGGCGAACTGGGCCAGCACGTCCACCGACTTGGACTGCAGCATGCTGCTGGTCAGCTGCTGCCACGCCTGGTTGGCCGTCGGCGCCTGCTGCAGCTTGACCGTCACGCCGGGGTGCGCCTTCTCGAACGCGGCGTTGAGCTGCTTGGTGAACTCGATCGCCCCCGGGTTGGTCCACTGGCCGATGGTCAGGGTGACCTTCTCGGCGGAACCGGAGTCCGAGCCGCTGGTGCAGGCGGTCAGGCCGGTGACGAGGCAGGCGCCGGCCGCGACGGCGGCGATCAGCGGTACCGCTGGGGTGCGCCGGCGCACCGCAGCGGGCCGCGGGCTGGTTGGGGTGTCCACGGTGTTGCTCCTTCTGGGATGGGGTGTCGGTACGGGTTATGGGCGTTGCAGGGCACCGTCGGCCCGGCGGGGCGGTGCCCAGGCGTGGCCGAGGCGCTGGGGTGGGAATCGCATCGCCAGGTCCTCGTCGAAGTCGATGCCGAGGCCGGGCCGGTCGCTCGGCCACAGGTGGCCGTCGCGGATCTCGGGGCAGCCGGGGAACACCTCGCGCAGTTGGGGCGCGAACAGGTGCTGCTCCTGGATGCCGAAGTTGGGGCTCGCGAGGTCCAGGGCGAGGTTCGCCGCGTGCCCGATGGGGGAGACGTCGCCCGGCCCGTGCCAGGCGGTGCGGATCCCGTACACCTCGCAGGCGTTGGCCAGCCGCCAGGCCGGCGTGATGCCGCCGATCGCCGAGACGTGCACGCGGATGAAGTCGCACAGCCCGTCGGCGAGCAGCGGGCGGTACTCGGCGGGGTTGGTGAACAGCTCGCCGATGGCGATCGGCGTGCTGCACTGGCCGCGCAGCCGGCGCAGCCAGTCGATGTCCTCCGGGGCGACCGGGTCCTCGAGGTAGAACAGGTGGAACGGTTCGAGGTCCTTGGCCAGCCCGACGGCGTCGGTCGGGTGGACCCGCTCGTGCACGTCGTGGATGAGCTCGATCTCCTCGCCCAGCTCGGTGCGCAGATGCGCCAGGAGCGAGACGACGGTGCGCCGATACGCCGACGGATCCCACGCGTTCGCGGTCAGCGGCGGGCGGCTACCGGCCGGCGCCGCGGCGCTGGGCGCACCGTAGGTCCCGGCTCCCGGCACGGCGACCTGGCACCGCACGTACCGGTAGCCCTCGGTCATCATCTGCCTGACTTCCTCGGCGACCTCCTGCGCGTCCCGGCCGGAGGCGTGGCCGTACAGCGGCACGGCGGTGCGGCAGCGCCCGCCGAGCAGCTGCCACACCGGCAGCCCGGCCTGCTTGCCCTTGATGTCCCACAGCGCCATGTCCACTCCGGACAGTGCGTTGTTGAGCACGGGCCCGGACCGCCAGTAGCTGCTGACGTGCAGCGTGCCGGCGATGTCGGTGATGTCGGCCGGGTCCCGGCCGATCAGCTGGGGCGCCAGGTACTCATTGACCGCGGTGGCCACGGCCGCCGCGCGCTGGGTGAACGTCGCGCAGCCCAGGCCGTACAGGCCCGGTTCGCTGGTGTCCACGCGGACCACCACGAGCGTGGTACCGGCCGGGGCGGTCAGCACCGCCCGCACGCCGGTGATGCGGATGGCTGGCGAGTCCGCCCACGGGGGCATGGAGGGGCTACCGTCGACGCTGGTCACGGCTGTGTTCCTTCTTTGTTCGGGTCAAGGTTGACGTTTGGGGGCCCGGCCGCGGGTCGCTCAGCCCGCGGCCGGGCGGATCGGGGGGTGGCCGGTTCAGCGGCCGAGGCCCCAGCGGGTATCGACGCGGCCGCCGCTGAACTGCGCACCGGTGCCCCAGAACGCCGCGAAGTTGTAGCAGGACGACTGGGGCGCCTCGAACTGCGCGGTGGAGTAGGTCATGCCGTGCCCGCCGGTTCCCGCGTCGGCGACGGCGAACGCGAACGCCATCGTGGCGTGGCCGCCCGCCGCGCCCGGCAGGGTCGCCTTGAGCTCGGGCAGCTGGTTCCAGGCGATGGCCACCTCGTAGACGGTTATCTTGGCGACGGCGTCGCGGGTGATGAGGATCCGGCCCTCGCGCCCGCCGGTGGCCGCGGCGTCCATCGGGCCCAGCGGGGTCGGCAGGGCGGCGTTGGTGGGGTAGTAGGTCTGGTAGTTGGTGCCGGGCGCGCACTGGCGGTGCAGCTGGGCGAAGGCGTTCGCGCTGGCGTGGTCGGGGGTGGCGCTGGCCAGCGTGGCCACGTAGAGGTGGGAGAGCGAGACCAGGCACTTCTCGTAGTGCCGGTCGCCGGCCAGCAGGTCGTCCGGCTTGTTGCCGGTGTCGAAGCCGAGCTGGATGCTGTCGGCCTGGAACGGGAACAGGTACGGGTTGGCCGCGAACGCCACGTTGAAGGACGCGATGGTGTCCTGGATCTCGGCGCGGAAGTACACGAAGTCGTCGTCCCATGCGCCGCGCATCGCGTACTTCCTGGTGTCGCCGGTCGCGCTCACGCTGGTCAGCGTCACCGGGATGACGTCGCTCCACTGCTGCGCGCCACCGCCCACGGTCATCGACCGGAAGGGCAGGTAGGTGACCCGCACGGTCTGCGACCCGCTCGGCGTGACGTCGTCGCGCCCGGGCAGCTTGATCGTCCAGTCGACGCGGTACTCGTTGTCGGGGCTCACCTGGTAGCCGGTGATCGGGAAGCTGACCACGCGCTGCTCGCCCGGCGCCAGTTCGTGCAGCGGGACGTTGGTGCGCTCCAGCGTCCATCCCGGCGGCGCGGCGACCCGCAGGATCGCCTTGACCACACCGGGCGACACGTTCTCCACCCGCACCTGCAGCTCGCTGCCCGCGCCCAGCGGCTTGACCAGCGCCAGCGGGGTGACCAGCAGCGGCGTGTCGTACTCGAAGGAGGCCCCGCTGGTCAGCACGTCGCGCAGTTCCTCGGCGCTGCGGTCGGTGTCGAAGTAGAGCACCTCCCACGGGTTCAGTGGCAGCTCCACCAGGTTCGCCGACCCGTCGGCCAGTTGCCGGCCGAGGTAGTCGTAGACCCTGACACCGTGGGCGTCGCGCAGGTGCAGGGTGCCGTGGTAGCCGGCGGCGGGCGACTCGTCGCTGCCCTTGTAGATCTGGTCGGCGTAGATCGCCGCCCGGCCCTTGCCGTCCTCGGTGCGGAACAGGAAGCCCCAGGTGGACTTGGCGTCCGGGTACAGCTCGGTCTGCAGGGTCGCGTCCTCCAGGATGCTGGTCATCGTGGTGTAGGCGACCACCGCCGGCAGCGGCGTCTTCGTGCTGCTGTCGTAGATGTTGAACTCCTGGCCGGAGTAGGGCTTGTCGTAGCACAGCGAGAACCAGAAGATCCGGATCGGCGAGTCCTCCTCGGCCCCGGCGAGCATGTGCAGCAGGTAGGTCGGGGCCAGGGTGCGGGCCACGCCGTAGATGGCCTGCTCGACCGGCAGGCTGGGGAACGAGTTGACGACCGAGGTGCCGCACTCGGTCTGCCACTGCCCGCCCCGCCCGCCCGACCGGGACCAGCGCGTGTCCATCTTGACCTGTGTCTTGGCCATCGCGTACTGGGTGGCGTCGGGGTATCCGTAGGCGTGGTTCACCGAGCCGTCGATGTACCCGGTGTCGGTGGAGCCCTTGGCGTACACCGCGTCGCGGTTGTAGCTGACCGAGCCGCCGCCGATCAGGTTGACGTCGGGGAAGTCGGGCTTGACCCGGTTCCAGATCAGCTTGCTCATGTTGCGGTAGTCCTGCGAGTCACCGGTGGACCAGTAGCGGCCGTGCACCCACGGCTCGTTCCACAGCTCCCAGTTCTTCACCAGGTCCTGCAGCGGCGCGATGGCGTGGTACACCATGTCGGCGTGCGCCACCATGTCCTTGGGCCGGTTGCGGTATGTCGGCAGCGGCTGGCCGTTCGCGGCCGGCTGCACGTTCCAGGACATGTTGTAGTTGATGCCGCCCATCGGGGAGATGCCGTAGTTCAGCCACTCCGCCACCTCGGCCCGAGCCTTGTCGATGTCGGCTTGGCCCCAGAACGTGTTCGGCGCCGGGCTGACCGTGTCCGGCTGCACCGAGGCGAGGCCCCGGGTCCACTTGACCCCCATCAGCTGCGCGATCCGCTTGGTGACGGCCGGGTCGCCCTCCGAGCGGATGCCCAGGCCGAACGCCGAGCCGGGGCGCACCCCGGACACGGTCGGGCGCAACACGCCCAGCCCCAGCGTCCGCGCAAGCAGCTGCGCGCCGGTCGCGTCGGTGACGGTGACCGAGACCCGGTAGTAGTCGGGGTCCAGCGCGCCGAGCGCGATGGTGGTGGTCTGCGGCGTGCCCGCCGCGGCGGTGAAGCTCGCGCTTGCGGTGCGGACCGTCTGCGTGCTGCGGGCGTTGACCGTCCAGGCCACCGTGCCGCTCAGCGCGTCCGGGGCGGTGACCGTGACGAGCAGGCCGGGGGTGGCCCGGCCGGAGCCGCCGATGGGGAACAGCGCGGTCGGGTCGTCGAAGCGGAGGTCGATCGACGGCGCGGTGGCCGCCTGCGCGGACTGGCCCGTGCTCAAGACGCCGGCCAGCGCCGCGCCGGCCGTGCCGGCGGCACCATAGGCGAGGGCGCGGCGCCGGGTGATGCCCCGGGCTTCGGTGCCCGGGCTGGTGGTGCTGGGAGCTGGGGTGTCGAACATGAACAAACCTCCGAGGGTGTGTCGCGAGGACCGTCGGTGCGGAGTTGCCATGCGGGCGGTTGGTCGGGCGGGGTGGGTCAGGCGGGGTAGGTCAGGCGGGGGAGAGCCGGCACAGCCCGGCCGGCGGTACCGGCAGGCGGTGCAGACCGGGGCCGAGCTCCCGGATGTGGGTGCCGGCCGGCCGGCCGCAGGCGTCGGTGACCGCCAGGCGGAGCCGGGCGCTTTCGGCGAGGTCGAGTACGAGGTGCTCGGCGGTGGTCGAGTTGATCAGGGCGACGTCGGTGAACCGGCCGGGCTCGAGCGGCACCACCCGGTGCTCGCCGAAGACCGTGATGACGGCCCGGTCGCCGTTCCAGGCGGTGATGGTGGCGTCGCGCTCGTCCGGCCGGCCGGTGCGGCGCTCGCCGTCGATCAGCACGTCGCGGTACCGCTGCCAGAACCTCAGCCACCAGGCCGTCATCGCGCGATGCTCGGCGGACAGCTGCGCGAGGCGCACCGAGACCTGCGGCACCGAATAGAGGGCCGAGTGCAGCTGCCGGGCGGCCGCCTCGACACTGGCGCGCGGGTCCCACATGAGCATGTCGCAGTGCACCGCCGCGCCCGGGGCGAGCCGGGCGATGTCCAGCGTGCGCACCCGGTTGGCGGTCGCGTCCGCCGGGCAGTCGCTGGCCCGCAGCAGGTTGCCGAAGCGGCGCATGCCCGGCCCGGCGTAGGGCTGGCGCAGTTCGATGAGCAGTTCCTCACCGCGCAGCGAGCGCAGCCGGGTGTGCAGCTCGTCGAGCAGCGCGCGCATCGCCTGGCTCACGTCGGCGGCACGGTCGCCGCCGCCGGTCGCGTAGACCATGGCGGTCTCCAGGAAGTCGAGCTTCAGGCCGTCGAGCCCGTAGCGCTCCACGAGCTCGGCACAGCGCTCGACGACGAAGGCGCGCACCTTGTCCTGCCGGGGATCCAGCACCTGGCACGCCAGGCGGGGCACCCGGTGCGGGGCGAGGCCGTCGAGCGCGCCGTGGGCGAGGCTGCGCTCGCCGAGCAGCAGTGGCGCGATCCAGGCGACGTAGGAAAGCCCCATCTCCTGCACCCGGCGTACGTGCGCCGCGAAGTCCGGGAACTTTGCCGGATCGGGCGTCCAGTCGCCGCAGCCGGAGTATTTGCGGTTGTCGGCGTGCGCCTGCCAGCCGTCGTCGAGCAGCAGCAGCCCGCATCCCAGTTCGGCCGCGATCGCGGCTTCGGCCTCCACGGCGGCGGCGCTGACGTCGCGGTGCATCGAGTACCAGGTCGAGTACGCCGGGGTGCGGCCGGCCTCGGGTGTGCGCAGGGCGTCGCCGGTGCCCGGCATCCACCGGGCCAAGGCCCGCAGGGCGTCGTCGACGGGGCGTCCCGGCGCTTCGAGGCGTAGCCGGCACTCCTCGCCGGCTCGCATCGGCATCGCGAGCCACACGCCGAAGCGGGCCGTGTCCTCCGAGACGCCGAACCGGATCAGGGCCGTCGCGTCGCCGCGGTCGCTGGCGAAGGCGAGCAGCGACCGGCCCGCGCCGTCATACAGGCAGCCCGCGACGGCCGAGTCGACGAGCCCGACCCGCCGCCAGTCGCCCTCCCAGTCCGCCGGCAGCGGGCGCTCCCAGCCGGCCGCGGGGTGCCAGTAGCCGACCCCTTCGCCGAGCGGGACGTCGAGTCGTACCAACGTTGTCCCGGATTCGGTGCCGACGATCCGCACCACGGTTGCCTCGACCTGCGGATCGGCATGCAGCAGCACGCCGTCCGTCAAGGTCGTCACCGCAATGTTGCCTGCATAAAGGACATTTCCATCGGTCCACAGGCGCGAGTTGTCCGTTAAGTCCATCAAAGTTGCCCTTCCGGCCCTACTGGGGGCTTAGCGCGGGGGAACCGTAACCCGCCCGGGACAACGTTGTCCAGACATCGGCCCGCAACAACTTCGATGCCTGCGCGACTTCGAGCCGGCCGGGCCCGGCCCGGCGGACCGATCGCGGCCGGTGATGGTGTGATTTCCCGCGGTGGAAGGGCCTCAGTGGGCGCTCATCCACCCGTGGGCGTGGGTAACGGGACCGGCCACTGCGGTCGCACGTTGTCTCGCGTGGTTGCCGAGGGGCGTGACCCCGGCCGGCGCCGGTCAGCCCTTGCTGCGCTCCACCAGCGTGGTCGGGATGACGATCGTCCGGGGCCGTGAGCGGTTCCCGGCGATCCGCTGGAACAGCAGCTCTGCGCCGACGCGGCCCATCTCGCGGGCGTCGGTGGACACGACCGTCAGCGGGTGCGGCACCAGCGCGGCGGCCTCGAAGTCGTCGAAGCCCACGATCGCCACGTCGCTTCGCTGCCGGCCCAGCACGCCGAGCGCGCCGAGGGTGAGTCGGTTGGTGAGCGTGAACAGGGCGGTGGGCGGATCCGGCGACTCCAGCATCCGTTCCACCGCCGCCTGCGTGTCCGGGACCGAGTGCAGTCCGTCCCGGATCAGGTCCGCCCGGTACGGCACCCCCGCGTCCTCCATCGCGGCCTCGGCGGCCGCCAGCCGCTCGCGCATCGTGTAGATCGTCAGCCGGTCCGCCAGCACCCCGATGCGCTCGTGGCCCCGGGCCACCAGATACTCGATGGCGCTGCGGGCGCCCTGTTCGTTGTCGATGAGCACGGCGTCGGCCCGCACGTTGGTGGGCGGGCGGTCGAGGAAGACCACCGGCGTGCCCACCTCCATCTCGGCACGCAGGTGGGACTGGTCGCCCCCGGCCGGCACCACGAGCAGCCCGGCGACCCGCCGCTCGCACATCTCCAGCACCAGGCCGCGTTCCCGCTCGCTGTCCTCTGCCGAGCTGGCCGTGATGAGCATGGCGTCGTGATCGAGCGCGCCCTGCGCGGCCCCGGCCGCCAGGCTGGAGTAGAACGGGTTGGCCAGATCTTCGTCGATGACCAGCCCGATCGTGCCCGACGTGCTGCGCGAGCGGAGGCTGCGCGCCATGTCGTTGCGCCGGAACCCCAGCTCCGAGACCGCGGCCAGCACCCGCTCGGCCAGCGCGGGGTCGACCGTCGGCACCTGGTTGACCACCCGCGACACGGTCTTGAGACTGACCCCGGCCAGCCGGGCGACGTCGGCCATGGTGGGGCGGTAAGGGCCCGCACCGGTCATGGGCGGTGTGCTCATCGGACTCGTGGCTCCTGAGACCTGCGCGGCGGACGAGGATCTCACGGTACCGACGTTATCCCGCACGACCAATCCGACCGGCCGGCGCGGGCGAAGTCCGCGGCGACCGGTGGTGTCGTGGTCGACCAAATGTCAACGAGCTCCAACCAGAATCGACGGCGCCCCGCGACCCGGAGGCCACGCCGACGCGACCAGATATTCCCTGGTGAACGGCGTGTTGCCGATCAAGCTCGAGAGCGAACACGCGAAGCCGGGGGTGCACCTCCGCGTCTTGAGACCAACACTGGACGCCAGAATCAAACGAAATTAAACCAGAAGCAACGCTACGGTTCCACCCCCACCGGCGAGGCGTACATCCGGCTGTACACGTCGACGTAGCGGCAGTCGCCGTCGCCCTCGTAGTGGATCGGGCGGCCCGGGGTCGCGCGAGCACGTTGCCCTCGCCGGGGCGCAGCGCCGCGGTTCCTTGTCGACGGGGCGGCCGAGGCGTACTACGGTGATCACCGTCGTAGGAAAGCGCTTGCCGCCCCGAATCACGGTGACTGGAGGATCGAGGACGTGATGGTTCGTCGGCCCGCATCGAGGCGCAGCGGCCGCCGGCGGGCACCGCGGTGAGCCCGCCGCGGGTCGCGCTGGTGGGCACCGGCGGCTACGGGGCGGTGCACTTCGACAACATCGAGCGCCTCGTCGGCGCGGGAGGGCTGCGCTTCGCCGGTTGCACCGATCTGCGCCCGCCCGGGCCCGGCCTGCTCCAGCGCGTCGCCGGGCTGGGCGGCACCTTCTTCGAGGACTACGAGACCCTGCTGAAGGCGGCGCCCGACGTCGTCGTGGTCGCCACGCCGCCGCACCGGCATCGTGACATGGTCTGCGCCGCGCTCGCCGCCGGCGCGCACGTGCTGGTGGAGAAGCCGCCGGCGGTCGAGCTCGCCGATCTGGACGCCATGACCGCCGCCGCGACTGCGGCCGGCCGGCTCTGTCAGGTGGGCTTCCAGAGCCTCGGCTCGGCGGCGCTCGCCCGGCTGCGGGAGCTGATGGACGGCGGCGAGCTGGGCGAGGTCACGCACATCGGCGCGACCGGCTGCTGGGCCCGCGCCGACGCCTACTATGCGCGGGCCCCCTGGGCCGGGCGCCGTCGGCTCGACGGCGCCGCGGTCAACGACGGCGCCCTGTCCAACCCGTTCGCGCACGCCGTGATGAACTGCCTGACGCTGGCCGGCGTCGGCGCGGCCGATCGTCCGCGGGCCGAGGCCGAGCTGTACCGGACCCGGCCGATCGAGGTCGAGGACACCGGCTGCCTGCGCCTGGCTGCCCCGGGCCGACCCCCGATCACGATCGCGGTCACCCTGTGCGCCGAGCGCCCGCGTCCGCCGTACGTGCTGGTCACCGGCGAGCGGGGGAGCGCGCGGTGGTGGTACGAGACCGACGTGCTGGAGATCGCGCTGGCCGGCCGGCCCGCGGTCACCGAGCGGCACGCCCGCGTCGACCTGCTCGAGGACCTGCTCCGGGCGATACGCGACCCGCGCGCCTCACTGGCCTGCCCGATCGAGGACACCCGGCCGTTCGTCGGCGTCGTCGAGTGGCTGGCCGACCAGCCGGTCCGGCTCGTACCGCCCGGGGCCCGCCGCCGCCACGACGACGAATCCGGGCCGCGCAACAGCATCGCCGGGGTCGAGGAGGACATCGAGCGCGCCGTCGCTCAGTCGCGGCGGTTCTCCGAGCTTCGTCCGCTGCCCGGCTGGCTGTAGCGCGACACACATGTGCTCAACCGGCCGCCGGCGCGCAGCTCACTCGCGCGGTATTGCGCGCGGCGGACCGATGGCGCAGTGTTAGCAACCGGACGGTACGGGAGGCCATGTGGAACTGGTGAGCCCCGCGACGTTGGCCGAGATGGCGAGGATGGCCGGCGCGTCGGTCGCGACGACCTCGCGTGACTTCACCGGCGGACCAGGGCGTCCCGCACCGGAGCTGCTCCGAGGACTGTCCTACTTGCCCAACGCCGCGGCGCAGGCGGCGGGGCGTGGCCACACCAACGTCGTCGGCCTGATCGTCCACGACATCAACGACCCGTACTTCTCCTCGATCGCCGCCGGGGTCACGGGGGTGGCCGACGAGCAGGACATGATCGTCACGCTGGCCGACACCCGGCGCCGACCGGAGCGGGAGGCGAAATACCTGGCGTCGCTGCGGCAGCTGCGCTGTCGAGCGGTCATCCTCGCCGGCAGCCGCAGTGCCGATCAGGCGTCGGAGGCGCGGCTGCGGCGGGAGATCGCCTCGTTCACCGCCGGCGGCGGCCGGGTGGCGATGATCAGCCAGCAGCTGCCGGGGGTCGACACGGTGCTGGTGGAGAACAGCACGGGCGCCCGCGACCTTGCCCACAGCCTGTTCGATCTGGGGCACCGCTCGTTCGTGGTCCTCGCCGGCCCGGCGTCACTGCGGACCTCCCGCGATCGGGTCTCCGGGTTTCGCCAGGGGCTGGCCGACCGGGGACTGCGGCTGGAGCCCAGGCACGTGCTGCACGCCGACTTCACGCGCGAGGGTGGGTTCGCCGCCGCGATGCACTGGCGCAACTCCGGCGTCAAGGCGACGTGCCTGTTCGCGGCGAACGACGTGATGGCGGTGGGCGCCATGGCCGCGCTGCGGCAGCTCGGGCTGTCGGTGCCGGAGGAGATCTCGATCGCCGGGTTCGACGACATCCTGCCGCTCCGCGACATCTCGCCGGCGGTGACGACGGTACACATCCCGCTGGAGACCCTGGGGATGGAGGCGATGGGGCTGGTGCTCGCCCCGGAGTGCGGCCTCACGCCGCGGGTCAGGCGCATCCGCTGCACCGTCCGGCTTCGGGAGAGCACCCGCCACGTCCCCTGAGGTGCAGGTTCGGGCGTCGCCGCGAGCCGGCCGTGTTCGATGCGGCGGGCCGTCACGGTCTGGCCGGTCACGGTGCTGGGCAGGGCGGCGGCACGGCAAGCACGGCAGCAGTGAAGGCGGAGACGTTGCCGGAGGTATCCCGGGCTCGGACCTGGTACTTCGCGATGCCGAGGAGCGAATCCGTGAACGAGGTCGTCGGGGTCGTCGCGACTGACGTGAACGGACCATTGTTGATCGACCGGTAGACGTCGTAGCCGATGACCCTCACGTTGTCGGTGGAGGCGCCCCAGTTCAGCGTTACCACCAATGCGCAGGTGATCGAGAGGGTGATCGCGCCCGGTGTCGTGGGCGGCTGTCTGTCCTGCGGCGCCGGGCAGGGCGGCGGCACGATATTGGCCACGGCAGTGAAGCCGGAGACGTTGCCGGCCGCGTCTCGGGCACGGACCTGGTACTTCACGACACCGAGGAGCGACTCCGTGAACGAGGTGGTCGAGGTCGTTCTGACGAAGGTGAACGGAGCGTTGTTGACCGACCGGTAGACGTCGTAGCCGATGACCCCCACGTTGTCGGTGGAGGCGGTCCAGTGCAGCGTCAGCACCAAGGCGCAGTTGATTGAGCCGCCGAAGGCGCCCGGGACCGTCGGCGCGATGGTGTCGGCGGCCGGCGTGAGCCGGACCGTGCTGGCGGCCTGCGCGCTCGGCGCCGCGGCCACGACGAAGGCGAAGGTCACGGCGCATGCGGCGATGGCGGCGCCCACGATGCGCCTCGGCCGCCTGGGCGCTCGGTGCTGAGCGGGTGACGCGAGATCGAGCCCGGCGCTGCGCAGGCTGGTTCGGGTGCGACGGAGAAGAGACATGGCGGTGCCTCCGAAAGGACGGACTTTCATAGACTTCGATGGCTTCCCAACGATGCGCTGATCGGCGAATCGGTGTCAAGGAGTCAAAGCCGGCCTGCTGTACCCCTGGACGTGGCCGGCATGATGCTCACCCTCGACGACGATGCGGTGTTTCCCGGCGGCGTTACGGAATGTGCGAATACTACCTAAGGTATTACCTCAGTGTGCTCCCTCAGGTTATAGTCGCCGCGTGAACGTACCTACGACGCTGCTCGGGCTGCTCGAACCAGAGCCAAGCCACGGATACGAACTCAAGCGCGAGTACGACTCGATGTTCGGTGGCGGCCGTGCGTTGCCGATCGGACAGGTCTACGGAACCCTGTCGCGGCTGGAACGGGACGGGCAGATCGAGATCGAGGGCGCCGCACCCGGCGACGGGCCGGAGCGCAAGCGCTACGTCATCACGCCGACAGGTGTGGCGCGGCTGGAGCAGTGGCTCGGTTCGCCGGAGCAGCCCGAACCGCACCTTCAGGCAGTGCTGTTCGTCAAGGTCGTCCTCGCGCTGATGTCGGATCGGCCGGTGAAGGCATATCTCGACGCCCAGCGCAAGGCGCACCTCGCGCGGATGCGTGAGCTGACCGCGTTGCGAAAGTCGGATCGGCTGAGCAAGGCACTGCTGGCCGACTACGGCCTGTTCCATCTCGACGCGGACCTGCGCTGGATCGAGCTGACCTCGGCCCGACTCGACCAGCTCAAGAAGGAGTTCGTCCGATGAGCGCGCCGATCCTGGCCGCGCACGCGGTCACGAAGTCATTCGGCTCCACCCCGGCTCTGCGCGACGCCGACCTGAGCGTGGCCGCCGGGGAGGTGCTGGCGATCATGGGCCCGAGCGGTTCGGGTAAGTCGACGCTGCTGCACTGCCTGGCCGGCATCCTGAGCCCCGACACCGGTGAGATCATCTTCGACGGGCACTCCCTCAACACGATGTCCGAGAACGAGCGGACACTGGTTCGCCGGGACCGGTTCGGGTTCGTGTTCCAGTTCGGCCAACTCGTTCCGGAACTGCCGGTCCTGGAGAACGTGATGTTGCCGCTGCTGCTCGGCCACACCTCGCGGCGGATGGCACGAGCCGCGGCGACAGCGCTGCTCGACCGGCTGGATCTGAGCGGTCTGCACCGGCGTCGCCCGGGCGAACTGTCCGGCGGACAGGCGCAGCGGGTGGCGGTGGCGCGTGCGCTGGTCAACCAGCCGAAGGTGGTGTTCGCCGACGAGCCAACCGGATCGCTGGACTCCCTCGCCGGGGAGAACGTGATGGATCTGCTGCTGACCGCGGCCAGGGAACAGGATGCGACCGTGGTGCTGGTGACGCACGACGCCCGCGTCGCGGCCTGCGCGGATCGCGAGGTCCTGGTCAGGGACGGCGAAGTCACCGACTATGCCACCGTTGCGTCCGTCGATCCTGACGGGATGGGTGGGCGATGATCCGCCTCGCGATCCTGCTGGCGTTCGCGGGCGGACGCGAGCAGTTCGTCCGCCTCGTGGTGACCGCGGCCGGCGTGGGCCTCGGCGTGGTCCTGCTGCTGCTCGCCGCGGTCGCGTTACCCGCGTTCAAGGCCCATGAGGCACGTGCCGGGTGGACCGACACATCCGTGCACAACGTCCGGCCGGCGCAGGACGAGAGCCGCACGGACCCGCTGTTGTGGCGGATGCGCGACGACGGCTTCGCCGGCCGCGACCTGTTGCGCGTCGATGTCGCCCCGCTCGGCCCGCACAGCCCTGTTCCACCGGGCATCAGCCGGCTGCCCGGCCCGGGTGAGCTGGCCGTCTCGCCCGCGCTGCAACGCCTGATGGTCGACGTTCCGGCCGCCCAACTCGCCGACCGGTTCCCGGGCCGGGTCGTCGCCACGGTCGGTGGTGCCGCGCTGCAGGGACCCGATTCGCTGGTGGTTTTCGTCGGATACGACCCCGCCCAACTCACCGGGCAACCGGGTGTCATTCAGGTCCGCAGTATTGAAGGCGAGCCCCGCAACGCGGCACCGACCCGGTTCGGCCGGGTCGTCATCGGCATCGGCGCAGCGGCGCTGCTCGTGCCGATCCTCGTCCTCATCGGCACCGCCACCCGCCTCGCCGCGGCCCGCCGCGAAGAGCGACTGGCGGCGATGCGCCTGGTCGGCGCCTTGCCGCGACAGGTCCGGACGATCGCCGCGATCGAGGCCGCGGTGTCCGCGCTGTGCGGCAGCGCGCTCGGCTTCGCCGTATTCGTCATCGCCCGGCCCTACGCGGCGCGTATCGACCTCGACGGGTCGCCGTTCTTCCCCTCCGACCTGCGCCTCACCTGGTCTTCCGCGGCTCTGGTGGGTCTCGGCGTGCCCGCACTCTCGGCGGTCGCCGCGCTGGTGTCGCTCCGCGCGGTACAGATGTCTCCGCTGGGTGTGACCCGTAAAGCCAGCAGGAAGCCGGCCGCCTGGTGGCGAGTCGGCCCACTCGCCGTCGGGGCCTTCGGTTTCGTGACCACCCTGCCGATGCTGACCAATACCCAGGGCGACGGCGCCCTATGGCTTCTCGCTGCCGTCACGGCACTGCTCATCCTGGGTATCGTCATCATCGGGCCTTGGCTGACCACGGGCGTCGGCAAGGTGCTGATATGGACCAGCCGCCGAGCCGCGACGACGCTCGCCGGGCATCGCCTGACCGCGGACCCGTCCGCGAGCTTCCGTTCGATCAGCGGCCTCGTTCTGACAGTCTTCCTGGTAACCGTGATCAGCGCGCTGTCGGCGTCGACCCTCGCGGGCCTGCCGGACCCGGGCCGGATCATGCTTCCGCCCGGCACGGTCGGCACAGACTTCGCCGACCACAACGCTGTGCCGCTGTCTGCGGACCGGACCAACGCCCTCGTCGCGCAGTTGCACACAATTCCGGGTGTCACCGCCGTCGTCGACCTGCGCACCAATGCCGGCTCGGTGGCGCGCGACAACGACCCAGTCCGCGTCGTCACCCGCTGCGCCAACCTCCGCGCTGCCGCCCTGGCCGACTGTCCGGACCCGGCCGCCACCGTGTCGGTCGACGCCCGCGGCCTCGGCGGCGGCGACGTCGGCGACGTCCGCGTCGACACCGCCGCCGCCACCGACTCGCTGCCGATGCTCGGGCTGCTGGTGACCACGGACGCCCGCACCAGTGTTATCGAATCGGTGCGGACCGCGATCGAGGCCGCGACCAACGACGACGCACCGAAACTGCCGTGGACGCTCGGCGAACTCAAGGGACAGAACAACCATCAGTTGGACCTGATGACCCGCATCGGCAACACCGTCCTGCTCGTCACGTTGGTGATCGCCGGGTTCAGCCTGGCGGTGTCCGTCGCCGGCGGACTCGTCGAACGCAAACGACCGTTCGCGCTGCTGCGACTCGCCGGGATGCGCTCCCGCGACCTGTCCCGGGTCCTGATCGTCGAGATCGCCGCACCACTCATCGGCATCGCCGCCACGAGTGTCCTGTTCGGCCTCGCCGTCGCGGCCGACGTGCTCCGGGTCAACCACATGCCGTGGGAACCGCCAGGCTCCGGCTACTGGTGGACGCTCGGCGCCGGACTCGCCACCGCGCTTACGGTCGCACTCGCGGCCACAATCCCGCTACGCCGCATTACGTCTCTGGAGACGGCACGGTTTGAGTAGTAGGAGCTGCCCTTCGGCACGCCCGCCACAGTGCAGACCTCCGCCGGGCCCGGTGCGGAATATCCTCGCTGCTCCAGCAGGCCGGCGGCCGCCTTGAGGATCTTGTCCCGTGCGTCACTTGTCCGTTCCAGGGCTTTGACGATAGACGACCGGTCGGCTAGCTTTTTGTCGACCGGTCGTCTACTGGCCATCCGGGCCCGGGCCGACCGAAGCTCAACGGCTTGTTCAGGACATCGAGCAGCAGCTGGCTCACCACCCTTGACGAGGGCTGCCTTCTCCTCGGTGGTTGCCGCGGAGCATCCGTCAAGCAACAGAGGAAACGCCATGACAAAGGTCAGAACCATTATCGGCGGCGCGGTGGCGCGCTGGGTGCACGACATCGCCGTACAGCGCATGGATACGGAGTTCGAACTCGTCTGGCGGGAGGACTCATGAGTGCCGCCATCGTGACCACCGACGGCGCTGAACCGGTGCTGCCGGGTGACCTGATGACCGGCCGCCAGCGGGCGCGGCTGGTGCTCGTGCTCGGTGCCTTCATCGCGATCGGCCCGTTGACCGTCGACATGTACCTGCCCGCGCTGCCCGCCGTGACGGCCGCACTCGCGACCACCCCGACGGCGGTGCAGCTCACGCTCACCGGAACGCTGCTCGGATTGGCCGTCGGGCAGCTGTTCGTCGGGCCGCTGTCCGATGCGGCCGGCCGCCGCCTCCCGCTGCTGGCCGGGCTGGTCCTGCACGTGGCCGCGTCGATGCTGTGCGTGTTCGCGCCCACCATCGCCGTGCTCGACGTGCTGCGCGTGCTGCAGGGGGTCGGCGTGGCGGCCGCCACGGTGGTCGCCACCGCAGTCGTGCGGGACCTGTTCAGCGGATCCGCCTTCGCCCGCATCTTCTCGCGACTGATGCTCGTCACTGGCGCGGCACCGATCCTCGCACCGACCCTGGGCAGTGCGGTGCTGCGCTGGACCGACTGGCGGGGCGTGTTCGTGACGCTGGCGGCGCTGGGCGTGCTGCTGATCGCAGTTGCGCTCTTCGGCCTTCCGGAGACCCTGGCGCCGCACCGCCGCCACCGAGGCGGTGCGGCGGCGACTGTGCGCGTGTACGGCCGGCTGTTCCGCGACCGTGCCTTCGTCGCTCTGGTACTCGTCGTCGGGCTGTTCGCCGCCGCCCAGTTCGCCTACGTGGCGGGCTCGTCCTTCGTCCTGCAACAGCAGTACGGTCTCGACGCGCAGGAGTTCGGCCTTGTTTTTGCGGCCAGTGTGGCCGGACTCATCGGCGCCATCCAGTTCAACGTGTTATTGCTGCGCCGGTACACGCCGCTGCAGATCCTGCGCGCCGCCCTGATCGTCGGTACCACCGCCGGGTTCATCCTGCTGTTCTTCGCCGTGACCGGCCTCGGTGGCCTGGCCACACTGCTGGTGTCGCTGTTCCTTGTGCTCGCCGCGATCGGGCTCGCCTTCCCCAACGCCCCGGCCCTGGCAATGACCCGGCACGGCGAGGCGGCCGGGACCGCTGCGGCGCTGCTCGGCGCCGTCCAGTTCGGCGGGGGTGCGCTGGGCGCCCCCATGGTCGGCGTGCTCGGCGGCGGCAGCGTCGCCATGGCGCTGGTGGTCACCGGCGGGATGACCGCGGCGACCGCCGTGATGCTGCTCGTCGTGCCGCGCGTCGGCCTCGCCGAGGCCGAGGCGGGTGTGTAGGCGCTCGCCCCACGCTGACCGAAAACGACCGGATCAGGTCCAGACTTGAAAGGCAAGACCACTCTCATGAGCAAGATCGTCCGCTTTCACGCCACCGGCGGCCCCGAGGTCCTGACCCTGGACGACGTCGAGGTCCGCGAACCCGGCAAGGGCGAGATCCGCGTCCGCACCCGGGCTCTCGGAGTGAACCGATCGGATGCCATGCTCCGCAGCGGCAACCCCGTGGAGCTCCCCTCCGGTATCGGATGGGAGGCCTCCGGTGATGTCGACGCCATCGGCCCGGACGTCGAAGGTTTCACCGCCGGCGATGCCGTCAGCATGATCCCCAGCTTCAGGGCCACCGACTATCCCATCCACGGCGAGCTGGCCATCGCGCCCGCCACCGCGGTGGTCAAACACCCCGGCACACTGTCCTGGGAACAAGCCGCGGCCCTGTGGGGGCAGTACCTGACCGCCTACGGCGCCCTCATCGAGACCGCGACCCTGCAGGCCGGTGACACGGTACTCATCCCGGCCGCCTCAAGCAGCGTCGGGCTGGCCGCGATCCAGATCGCCCGCAGCGTGGGGGCCCGGCCGGTGGCCCTGACCCGCACCAGCGCCAAGCGTCAGCGGCTCCTGGACGCCGGCGCCGAGGCGGTCATCGCCACGACCGAGGAAGACGTTGTCACCCGGGTGAACGAACTCACCGACGGGCAGGGCGCGCGTGTGATCTTCGATCCGGTGGGAGGACCGGCTCTGGCGCGTCTGGTCGGCGCCGCCGCGCCCGGCGGGACTGTGATCGTCTACGGGGCGTTGAGCACCGGGGCCGCGACCGTTCCCGCGCTGGAGTTGATCAGCAAGAGCCTGACCATCCGCGGCTACAAAGTCTTTGACCTCACCACTGACCTCGAACGCCGCAAGGTCGCCGTTGACTGGGTTCTCGACGGTGTCGCCCGCAAGGCTCTGCGGCCGGTCATCGATTCCACCTTCCCGCTGGAGGACATCGTCGAGGCCCACCGACGCCTCGAGTCAGGATCCCAGGTCGGCAAGATCGTCGTGACGGTCCCCAGCTGACCCGACGCACTTCAAACGCAAGCTACTCGTCTTACTCGTCTTAGGGAGATGTCCACCCATGCGATACACCACCTTCGGGCGCAACAATGGCCTGCGCGTGTCCGAGTACGGCCTCGGCACCGCCAATTTCGGCACCGGCTGGCGCGCCGGAGGCGGCTGGGGCCCTGGTGCTCAGCCCGCCGAGGCCCGCAAGATCTTCGACCGGTTCGCCGAAGCCGGGGGCACGCTCATCGACACCGCCGAGAACTACCAGGCCGGCGAATCCGAGCGGCTGCTCGGCGAGTTCCTGGGCGCCGACCGGGACCACTTCGTGCTGACGGGCAAGTACAGCATGAACGGCGTCGGACCGCAGACCGTCTCCAACACCGGCAACAGCCGCCGGTACATGGTCCAGGCCCTCGAGGCCAGCCTGCGCCGCCTGAACACCGATCACCTGGACATGTACTGGGTGCATGCCCCTGACGGCCTGACCCCGACGGAGGAGATCCTGCGCGGCCTGGACCACCTGGTCAGCGCCGGGAAGATCCGCTATTTCGGGCTGTCGAACTTCCCGGCCTGGCGGGTGTCGCGCGCCGCCGCCATCGCCGAGCTGCGCGGCTGGTCCCCGGTCGCCGGTATCCAGGTCGAGTACAGCCTGGTCGACCGCACCGCCGAGCGGGAGCTGCTGCCAATGGCGCAGGCGCTCGGCCTGGGCGCGGCGCTGTGGAGCCCGCTCGGCGGAGGTCTGCTGACCGGCAAGTACCGCCAGGGCGCCACCGGCCGGATCAGCGACCTCAAGGCCGTCGGGTTCTTCGAGGACACCGCGCAGAAGACCGCGATCGTCGACGCCGTCCTCGACGTCGCGGCCGAGCTCGGCGTGCCGGCCTCCCATGTCGCCATCGCCTGGATGCGGCAGCAGGGCGCGCGGGCGGCCACGGCGTACGTGCCGATCATCGGCCCGCGCAGCGTCGCGCAGCTCGACGACTACCTGGGCGCGCTGGACGTGACACTGACCCCGGCGCAGTTCGCCCGGCTCGACGAGGTGAGCGAGATCAGGCTCGGCACCCCGCACGAGCTGAACGCGTGGAGCGTGGGCCCCATCCGCGGCGGCGACGCAAGCGTGATCGACGAGCCCGCGATCCCGGTAGCGTGATCAAGGCCCAGATCACGCGCCTGGCCTGCCTCCTCGACACCGCGTACTTCGGCCCAGCACAGGTCACGAGCGAATTCCGGCGCGCGCCTCTAAACCCGGCCGGTTCGGGCAGAGCGTCCCAGACGATGCACCGTGGAGCGTGACACCTGGAGGGCCGGCCATGAACAACGCCGCGAAGAGCGCCGCCAACGCCGCAGGAACCACGAACCTCGGGCCGGTGGGTGTGTACCTCGCCGCGCTGCAGCGCGAGCCGGTCGACGCGCAGCGTGCGGCGGTCGCGTGGATCGAGGAGCTCGGGTACGGCTCGGTATTCGAGGGTGAGGTGGTCGGCCGCAACGACATCTTCGCGCAGGAGGCGGTGTGGTTGTGCGCCACATCGCGGATCGTGGCCGGCGCCGGCATCGCGAACATCTGGGCCCGTCACCCGGCGACCGCCCGAGCTGCGGCCGAGGCGCTCGGCGAGGCGTGGCCGGGGCGGTTCGTGTTCGGCCTCGGCGTGAGCCACGCTTCCGCGATCGACCAGACCGGCCAGCGGTACGAGCGCCCGCTGGAGCGGATGCGCGAGTACCTCGACGGCATGGGCGAGGTGACCGTGCCGCGAGTGCTGGCGGCGCTGCGGCCGCGGATGCTGGAGCTGGCCCGGGACCGCACCGACGGCGCCCACACGTACTTCGTGCCGCCGGAGCACACCGCGCAGGCCCGGGCGGTGCTCGGCCCGGACCGGCTGCTCATCCCCGAGCAGGCGGTCGTCGTGGAGACCGACCCGGCCACGGCCCGGGACATCGCCCGCAGGCACACCCGGCGGTACCTCGAGCTGCCGAACTACGTGAACAACCTCAAGCACCTCGGCTTCTCCGACGAGGACGTCGCCGGCACCGGCAGCGACCGGCTCGTGGACACCATTGTCGCGTGGGGCGACGCGGCCACGGTCGCCCGCCGGGTTCGGGCGCACCGCGATGCCGGCGCGGATCACGTGCTCGTCCAGCCGCTCGGCGACGACATCAAGGATGCGGTACGCCAGCTGGAGGAGCTCAAGCCCGCGCTGGCGTAGTGAAGTCGGTAGCCGGACCTCGCGGTCGGCAAGGAGGCCCGGACCCTCATGGAGCACCGCTCCGCTGGGGGCCATCGCGTCGGGCTTTACGCGTCACAAGGCACCGTACAAAGCGTCTGGACTGATCGACCAGACAGACTGTATGGTCGGACCATGACACAGATTGCCGTCCATCTCGTGGTGGACGATCCCGACGCTGCAGCCGCGTGGTACGCCGAGGTGCTCGGCGCTCGGGAAACGAGCCGCGTTCCGCTACCCGACGGCCGCCCGCTCACGGTCGAGCTCCGCATAGGTGACACCGTGCTGGCCGTCGCGGGCGAATTTCCGGACCGCCGCCTGCGCACGCCGGTGACGCTGGGGGGCAGCCCTGCCGCGTTCCACCTGCCGGTGCCCGACGTCGATGCCGCCTATGAACGCGCAATCGCCGCCGGGGCCACCGCGTTCGAGCCACCGCACGATGCGTTCTGGGGCGACCGAACCGCGCAGTTCCTCGACCCGTCCGGCCACCGTTGGGCGGTCGACCGGCACCTGCGCGATGTCCCCGCTGACGAGCTGGCCGAGCACGTGGCGGCGATGTTGGCATGAGGTACACGACGTTCGGGCCGACCGGTCTGCCGCTGTCCGAGTTGGTGCTCGGCGGGATGACGTCATAGAAAGTTCGCCGGTTTGAGCGTCGGGGTCGACCGGTCGGTTGTCACCCGATGCCTCACCCGATCGCGGTCGGTGAGCGGCATAGCGTCATTGCAGTGATGGATGTGGTGATCGGGGCAGGTACAACGGCCTCATCGCGGACGTCCGGATTGCGAAGGCGGGATGGTCGCTGGGTGGGGCAACGTAGTCACATCGCTTGAAGCGCACCGCGAACTGATCGTGACAGTGCCGCCAGAGGCGCATGAGGTGGAAAGAGGTTCGGTGATGCTGACACGCCTGGCGGCTCGGCTGGTGCGGCCGACCCCGCCGCCTCTTGCGCTGGGGCTCGTTGTCGGCGCGCTGCTGCTCGTGGTCGAGACGCTGCTGGTCTATCTGCTCGGCCGCACGACCTCGCGGCACGCCCTGGTGGAGATCTTCCTGCTCGGCGTGTTGGCGATCTCCATGGTCTGGGGCCTGCGGCTGGCGGTGGCGATGGCTGTCGTGAGCGCCGCTGCGTTCAACATCTTCTATGTCCCGCCTGTTCGGAAGTTCGACCTGGAAGAGACGCGGGAGTGGGTGGGACTCGCGGCGTTCCTCGTGGTGGCAGTGCTGGCCGCCCTGATGGCTCAGCTGGCCCGCGCTCGAGCGGTCGAGTCGGTCGAGCGCCGTCAGGAGGCCGATCTCTTCGCCCGGCTGGCCCGCCTCATGCTGTCCGCGGACGATCTGCGCCCGGTACTGCCGGAGGCTTCGCGCCGCCTTGCCCAGACGCTGCGGCTGCCGTTCGCGGCGATCGAACTCGACAGCGTCCCGGACCCCGAGCGGCGAGCGGCACTGCCACTGCGGTACGGCTCCCGGACCGGTGCGCTTCTGGTCCCCGCCGACCTGCCCGAGCCGGTGCTGCGGCGGGTGCGTGAACGGGTGCTGCCCCGGCTGGAGATACTGCTGAGGGTCGCGACCGAGCGCGAGGCCACGGGCAGATCCCTGCGCGAGCTCGCGACGACACAGGCCAGCCTACGGCGGGTGGCGGAGCTCGTCGCCCACGGCGCGCCCCAGGCCGACGTCGTCGCCGCGGTCGCCGCCGAAACAGCGTCGCTGCTGGCGGCCGACGCCGCGAGGCTGGTGCGCCACGAGGTACGTGGCACGGTCAGCGTCATCGCCGACTACAACAAACCCGGCATTGAGCCGCTGCTGGGGCGAGTGTTTGCCGTCGATGGCGGCGTCACGCAGCAGGTGCTGTGCACCTCCCGCCCGGCCCGCGTGGACAGCTACGACGGCCGCCGCGGCGCTCTCGCCGATGCGGCGCGAAAATTGGGGTTCCACTCGTCGGTCGCCGCACCGATCACGGTCGCCTCGTGTCACTCGGCCTCGAACTCCGCGCGGCCGAGGAGTTGGTGCCGTGCGAGCTCGAGGAGCTCAAGGCGCGGCTCTGCCGGACGACCGAAGGTCTGGGAAAGGCGTTCACGGACCTGCAGGGGATCTCGCGGGGCCTCCACCCGGCCATCCTCTCCCAGAGTGGCCTCATGCCCGCGCTGAAGACGCTCGCCCGCCGCAGCCCCGTCCCGGTCACCATCAACCCAGGCCCGAAACTGCGGCTGCCCAGCTGCGTCGAGGTGGCCGCGTACTACGTGGTGTGCGAAGCGCTGACGAATGCTGCCAAGCACGCCCACGCCTCCGCGGTGAACGTCGACGTCGACGTCACCGCCAACGGCCCAAGCCAGCGGGAGTCCCTCGCGCTCACGATCTGCGACAACGGTGTCGGGGGAGCCGACCCGGCACGCGGCTCAGGGCTCATCGGTCTCACCGACCGCGTCGAGGCTCTCGGCGGACACCTGCAGCTCTCAAGTCCGGCAGGTCGCGGGACGTCACTGTTCGTCACGCTACCGACCGACATCGACCGCCCGCGGGCTGCCTGACGCTGGACAATTGCTCGCATCGGCGAAGCGGGGACTGCCGGGCGGGCTGCGCATCCGGGTCACGGTCGGTACAGCGCCCGCAACTGGATCTCGTAACGTGGCCTGGCTCCTCAGTTCACGCTCTGGGTTTGCGGAGCAGGAGCTAACTGGGCGTCGCGTCGGCCGGGAACCGCTCGTGCCCCAGCACGGCGAGCAGCTGCAGCTTCTCGTAGCCCTCGCTGCGCGGTGGCGCGGTGAGCACGAGCAAGTGCTGGGACTGGTCCTCGGTGAACAGCACCTGGCAGTCCAGCTCGATCGGGCCGAGTTCGGGATGGATGAGCGTCTTGTGGTCGGCATAGCGCTGGGCGACCTCGTGGCGTTCCCACAGCTCGGCGAACTCCGGGCTCGCCTTCTGCAGCGCCCGGACGATCTCGCCCGCGCGGGACTGCGGGCCCATCGACCCGTACGCGGCGCGCAGGTTGGCGACCTGGCCGCGGCTCTGCCGGTCGCGGTCCTCCTCGGGGTAGTGCCGCCGCTGCGTGGGGTCCGTGAACCACCGGTAGATCTCGCTGCGGGCGAGCCCCGTGTGGCCCGAATTGTCGCCGAACAGGGCTTCGGCCATCCGGTTCTGCACGAGAATCTCGCCGACGTTGGACAGGATCAGCGCCGGGGTGTCGTCGAGCCGGTCCAGCACGCGCAGCAGCGCCGGGGCGACGTGCGTCGCCGTGGACACGGAGACCGGGGCGTTGTGCCCCGCCACCCGGAACAGGTAATCGCGTTCGCCGGTCGTGAGCCGCAGCGCCCGGGCGACCGACGCAAGCATCTGCGGACTCGGCTGCGGGCCGCGCTGTTGCTCGAGCCGGGTGTAGTAGTCGGTCGACATGGCGGCGAGGGCCGCCACCTCCTCCCGCCGCAGGCCCGGTGCACGCCGGCGCGCACCCGCCGCCAGCCCGACGTCCCCGGGCTGCAGCGCCTCCCGGCGGCGGCGCAGGAATTCGGCCAGTGCTGCACGGTCCATGATCCCAGTATCCGCCGGCGGCGAGGGCGAACCAGGGATTGCCGATCCCCCGGTAACCGGTCTCTTCATCCGCCCCGGAAGGCCGGCCAGGCTCAGAGCGTGAACATCTCCGGAAACACCATCTTCATCCCGGGCTCCACGAGCGGTATCGGCCTCGCCCTCGCCCTCGAACTGCAGGCCAAGGGCAACAAGGTCATCGTCGGCGGCCGGCGCGCCGACCTGCTCGAGCAGATCGCCACGGAGCACCCCGCCATCGACACCGTCCAGATCGACACGGCGGATCCCGCGAGCATCGACGCCGCCGCGAAGGAGGTGCTGGCGAAGTACCCGGACCTCAACGTCCTCGTCACGATGGCCGGCATCATGCGCATCGAGGACTGGCACCAGCCCGAGTCGTTCCTCGCGTCGGCCGAGTCGGTCATCACGACCAACGTGCTCGGCCCGATCCGTCTCATCGCCGCGTTCATCGAGCACCTGCGGGGGCAGCCGGACGCCACGATCATGACGGTCTCCTCGGGCCTCGCGTTCACACCACTCAAGATCACCCCGAGCTACAACGCGTCGAAGGCCGCGATCCACATGCTCAGCGAGTCGATCCGGCTGCAGCTGGCCGACACAACCGTGAAGGTTGTGGAGCTGGAGCCCCCATCCGTTCGTACCTCGCTGCTGCCCGGTCAGGAGAGCAGCGAGTTCGCGATGCCACTCGACGCGTTCGTGACCGAGGTCGTCGAGCTGCTCGAGTCGCAGCCCGACGCGAAGGAGATTCAGGTCGAGCGGGTGAAGTTCCTCCGCTACGGGGAGGCGCGCGGCGACTACGACCAGGTCGTCGCCACCCTCAACGCGGCCGACCCGCACGGAAAGTAGCCTCTGACGGCCGCCGGCGGCGCGGAATTCGCGCCGCCTCCGGCCGTAGTCGCATCGTCGGGGGGTGGACCCCCCGGCCCGTCCCCTCTGCCTGAGATTCGCCGGGTTGATGCCGGCCGCGTGGACCCGCACCAGCACCTCGGTGTTGATCGGTCGCGGTGCCGGCACCTCGCCGAGTTGCAGCACCTCGGGCCGCCGAACCGGTCCAGGCTCACTACCCTCATCCGGCAACTCCGTCCCTGTCGAAGCCGACGATGGCCGGTAACGTGCCCGCGGGCGTGGGAACGAACCCCGGTTTGTGCAGCGGGACGGGGGTAGGCGGCCGCTATGGTTGCTGGTCCGCTCGGTGCTTGGGTCGCCCGGGAGTACGAGGTCGTCGCCGAGATCCCCGATCTGATGCCGACGGGCGTCACGGTCGCCGACTCCGGGCGGGTGTTCGTCTCGATTCCGCGGTGGGGCGACGACGTGCCCTACACGGTCGCTGAGGTCGTCGACGGCAAGCTGGTCGCATTCCCGGACGTGGAGATCAACCGGTGGAGCCCGCAGCGGGCCGCCGACACGCTGGTGTCGGTGCAGAGCGTGATCGTTGATCCGGCCGGTTCCTTGTGGCTGCTCGACACCGGCAGCCTGGCGTTCGCGCCGTCCGTCGAGGCCGGGCCGAAGCTGGTCCAGGTCGACCTCGAAACCGGGCAGGTGGTACGGGTCGTCCATCCCTCTGCCGAGGCCATGACACCGACGGCGTACCTCAACGACGTTCGCTTCGACCTCTCGCGGGGCGAGGCGGGGTACGCGTACCTCACCGATTCGCAGCCCGAGGGCGCCCTGGTCGTCGTGGACCTGGCCTCCGGCGAGAGCTGGTCGCGGCTGCGTGGACACCGAAGTACCCATGCGGAGGACGGCTTCCGGGCCGTGGTGCAGGGGGTCGTCCGCGAGGGATACGCCGTCGGCGCGGACGGTATCGCGTTGAGCGCCGACGGCGAGCGACTGTATTTCTGCCCGCTGTCGAGCCGGCGCCTGTACAGCATCGACACCGCGGCCCTGCGTGACCGGGAACTTCCCGAGGCCGAGGTCGCCGCTCGGGTGGTCGACCACGGCGACAAGGGTTCGTCCGACGGTCTTGAGTCAGACACGGATGGTGCGGTCTATGCCACCGCGTACGAGCACAGCGCGGTGCTGAAACTGGCCGCCGACGGCACCTGGACCACGATCCTGCACGCGCCCGCCCTGCTGTGGCCGGACACGCTGTCGCTCGCCGCGGACGGCTACCTGTACGTGAGCGTCAACCAGCTTCCCCGCACGCCGCTGTTCAACAACGGCGTCGACGACCGTGTCCCGCCGTACCAAATCATCCGGGTCCCGGTGCACGCACGCCCCGTGCGGCTCGGTCCGACCGCAACGCGGCCGACGCCGGCGACCTGACCGCTACACGCACCACCACCACCACGGTCGCCGCTGACCCACGGGCCCCGCGGCGCGGCCCGGGGGATCTTCACGCTTGGGTGGCGGTTCAGGCGTGGGTGAAGGCGCGGCGATAGTCGCGAGGCGCAACACCGCGGCGTTGGGTGAACTGTTGGCGCAGAGCTGCTGCGCTGCTGTATCCCGTCCGCTGGGCGATCTGTTGCGTGGTCAGGTTGGTGGTCTCCAGCAGTTCTTCGGCCAGGTTGAGTCGTTGCGCGCGGAGCCAGGCGTGCGGGGTGGCGCCGGTGGCGGCCTTGAAGTGGCGGATAAACGAGCGGCGGCTCATCAATGCACGTGTGGCCAGCGTGTCGATGGCCGGGCTCTCGTGGAGGTGTGCGCGTGCCCACGTGAGGACGGCGGCGAGCCGTTCGGCATCCTCCCCGGTGGCAACCGGCGCATCGACGTACTGCTGCTGGCCGCCGTCGCGGTGTGGCGGTACCACCAAAAGCCGGGCGATCGCGTTGGCGTGCGCGGCGCCGTGGTCGCGGCGTATCAGGTGCAGGTACATGTCCATCCCGGCTGCCGCGCCGGCGCCGGTGACAATCTTGTCCTGGTCGATGTAAAGGTGCTCGGCGTGAACGGCGATCCTGGGATACCGAGTGGCGAGCTCGTCGGCATGCTGCCAGTGTGTGGTGGCTGCGTAGCCGTCGAGCAAGCCGGTCGCCGCCACCGTGAACACGCCGAGGCAGTGCGCTGCCACGGTGGCGCCTCTTGCCTGGGCGCGGCGCAGGGCGGCCAGCACACCGGGTGCCGGCTCGTCGGTGTCTTGTGCTCCTGGCAACACCAGCACGAGATCGGCTCGCGTCAGCAGCGCGATGTCGTGATCCGCCACGACCGGCACGCCCAGATCGGTGGTCACCGGCCCGCGGCGATCGGCGCAGACGGCGAAGTCGAACCGCGGACCGCCCGGCCGTGGCCGGAAGGCGGCGCTGGCCATGCCGAGACCAAGCGCGGCCGCGCCGACCGGGATGTATGCCGCGACACGGTGGAAAGCCACGGCCTCATGATGGCACGGAACCTTCGGTCGTAGGCATCTGTGCCACTGTCGGATCGTGTCTGTCCTGGACAGAGTGAAGTGCATGGACATGACGGACTATCCAGCGGACAGCACCGGACTGGTGCTGGTCGACCCGTACAACGACTTCCTCGGCGAGGACGGCAAGATCTGGCCCCGGATCAAAGATGTGGCCGAGACGATCGGACTGCACCACCATCTGCAGACCCTGCTGGCCGGTGTAAGGGCTGCGGGCATCCAAGTCTTCGTCGCCCCGCACCGACGGTGGCGTCCCGGCGACCTCGACGGCTGGACCAGGATTCAGCGCGCCCACGCCAACCTGCGCGACGCCCGCCTGTTCGAGATCGGCGCCATCGGCGGCGACTGGCATCCCGAGTTCGGCCCCCGCGACGGCGACGTCGTCAGCAGCGAACACTGGGGTATGAACGGTTTCGCCCACACCGATCTCGACCAGCAGTTGCGCCAACACGGCATCGACAACGTCATCCTGGCCGGCATGACCGCTCCCGGCTGCGTCGAAGGCACCGGCCGGTACGCCATGGAACTCGGCTACTCGGTAACACTCGTCAAGGACGCTACGGCCGCCTTCACCATGCAGCTGCAACACGCCGCAACCGAACTCACCGGCCCCCTGTACGCCGAGAGGGTGCTCTCCACCGACGACCTACTGACCAAGTTGCCCAGCACGGACAGGGGTTATGCGGCTTCGGCGAGAAGCGGACATCCGATCAGGGGCTGAGCGAGCCGACGAACGGATGCTCACCTCGTCCTACGGTGTGCGTCGACTCAGCCTGCGTTGGGCGCGCCGAACCGTAGGTAGTCGAAGAGGATCGCCGTGATGCGCGCAGCATGGTGCGTCCGCTGACGTCGCCACGAATCAGGATGGCTGGCGTGTGGCATGAATCTGGACGAGTCCGTCGACACCGCGGAGGAAGGTCTTGCCGATCAGTACCGGGTCGAAGAGGCAGCCGGCCGCCATGGCGCCGTCGCGAAGCATGACGAAGTGATGCGCGGCCGGCTCGGCCTCGGTTTCCTCGATATGCGCCATCAGGGTGTTGATCGTGTCGAGGAACCATTGCCGATGGGCGAGGACGGCTTGGTGCACGGGGTGGTCGGGATCGGGATACTCGGCTGCAGCGTTCAGGAAGGCGCATCCGCGAAAGCCGGCGGACCGGATGCCCTGAGCGATCGACGCTGCAACGGCCCGGACGGCGTCACTCGCCGGTAGGGCTGCGATGGCCGTGTCCACCTGGCTGCGGATTGCTTGGTCGGCCCCCTGCAGATAGGCGAGGATGAGATCTTCCTTGCCGGGGAAGTGCCGATAGAACGTGGCCCGGGTGACTTTCGCCTCGGCGATGATCCGATCGACGGGGACCGAGTGGATTCCCTCCGCGTAGAAGATCCGGGTCGCCGTGGTAAGCAGCCGGAGTCGTGCCTCAGATGGCCGGGTGTCGGTTTCACTGCGCGCCATGGACCCATGGTAGCGACAGAACGTTCGGTCTTGCCTCCGGTTGTGGCCCTCCGCCGCAGGGGTGGCGGCGATTTACCGGCCGGCGTCGCGGGGTGCCGGGCGCCGCGGGTGTGATCCGCGTCGAAGCAGTCATCTGACCTATGTGGGGTGGCGCGGGCCGCAGCAGGCTTCAAGAGGCACCGCATCCGGTGCGCGTCACTGAGGAGGGGGACCGACCATGCGGCTGGTGTTGATCGCTCCACCTGGGGCCGGGAAGGGCACCCAGGCCGCCCGGATCGCCGCGCGTTTCGGCGTACCGCACATCGCCACCGGCGACCTGCTGCGCGGCCACGTCCGGCAGGGCACGCCGCTCGGGCGGGCCGCGCGCGCCAGCATGGACGCGGGGGCGCTGGTGCCGGACCGGATCGTGCGGGACATGGTGGGCGAGGCGATGGCCCACGCGAAGGCCGCCGGCGTCGGGTACGTACTGGACGGTTACCCGCGCACGCGGGCACAGGCGCGCGCCGTGCACCGCACCGCGGCCGGGATCGGCATGACCCCGCACGTCGCGCTGCACCTGCGCGTCGATGACGAGGAAGCGGTACGCCGGATGCTCGCCCGGGCCGCCGCCGAGCACCGCCCCGACGACACCGAGTCGGTAATCCGCCGGCGCCTGAAGCTCTACCACGAGGTGACCCGGCCGGTCGTGGAGGGCTACGCCGAGCGGGGCATCCTGGTCAGCGTTGACGGTACGGGCACGGCTGACCAGGTCACCGCCCGTGTCCTCGAGCGGCTCGAGGAGCCGGCATGGCCGACGATCTGTACACCGCCACTGCTGTCTCGACCGGCAACGGTCGAGCCGGCGGCCACGCCCGGACTGATGACGGGCTGCTCGACGTGACGATGGCGATCCCGAAAAGAGACGGGTGACCGAGTCAGCGCGACCAGCCTGAGCAAGTTGCTCGCGCCATGGTGGGCTCCATGCGCGCATCGCGTGAGATAGAACGTTCCGTCTTGACAGCGCGAACCTGGGCTGGCATCGTCGGTCGAGACAGAACGTTCGTTCTGCTGGAGTGGAGTTACCCGAACGCGGCACCGCGGGCCGCAGTTTCCGTCAGTAGCCACCGAAAGGATCTCCATGACCACCGTTGCTGCACCCGGCTTCTCGACGACGGCGTCCGCCCTGCGGCGGTTGTACTTCGTCCGCTTCGCGTTCGCGATCGTCTGGGCCCTCGTGATGATTCCGCTCGCCAAAGACCTCAATCCGCTCACCGCCACGCTGCTCGTGCTCTACCCGCTGTTCGACGTGGCCGCCGCCATCATCGATGCCCGCGCGTCGCGGGCCACCGGATCGCCCACCCTGCTCTACGTGAACGTCGCGATCAGCCTGCTCGCCGCGGTCGGCCTGGCCTTCGCCGGCGCGTCCGGCATCCCGGAGGTCCTGCGTGTGTGGGGTGCCTGGGCGATCGTGGCCGGGCTGATCCAGCTGATCGTGGGTGTCACCCGCCGCAAGATGGGCGGCCAGTGGCCGATGATCATCAGCGGCGGCATCTCCGTACTCGCCGGGGGGTCGTTCATCGCGGCTGCGTCCGCGGACAACCCAGCGCTGACCAACGCGGTCGGCTACGCCATCCCCGGCGCCATCTTCTTCCTCATCGCCGCCATCCGTCTCGGCCGCGCGGCGAAGGGACGCTGACATGCAGGACACCACGTACGACGTCGTCGTCATCGGCGCGGGGCCGGTCGGGGAGAACATCGCCGACCGGGTCGTGCAGGGCGGCCTGACCGCCGCCATCGTCGAGCGGGAGCTGGTCGGTGGTGAGTGCTCCTACTGGGCCTGCATGCCGACCAAGGCGTTGCTGCGCAGCGCGACCGCGCTCCGGGCGGCTCGCCAGATGCCCGGCGCTCGTGAGGCGGTGACGGGCGCCCTGGACGCGGCCGCCGTGCTGCGCCGCCGCGACGCCTTCGCCTCGAACTGGACGGACGACGGGCAGGTGTCCTGGCTCGACTCGGCCGGGATCGCGCTGTACCGGGGCCAGGGGCGGATCAGCGCCGACCGGGTCGTCGAGGTGACCGGCGAGGACGGCGCCACGACCTCGCTCACCGCCCGGCATGCGGTCGTCGTCGCGACCGGAAGCAGCGCACTGATCCCGGACGTCACCGGTCTGCGCGAGGCGGCACCGTGGACCAGCCGGGAGGCGGCTGCTGCGAGCAAGGTTCCCGGTCGGCTCGCCGTCATCGGTGGTGGCGTGGTGGCCTCGGAGATGGCGACCGCGTTCGCAAGCCTCGGATCCGTGGTGACGGTGCTCGCGCGCGACGGAATGCTCCCACTGGCGGAGCCGTTCGCCGGCGAGCGGGTCACGAAGTCGTTGCAGGAAGCCGGCGTGTCGGTCCGCCTCGGTGCCGAGGCCGCGTCGGTGAACCGGGACGACGACGGCACGGTGCGCGTCATGCTCACCGACGGGGAGCAGGTCGAAGCCGACGAACTCCTGGTCGCGATCGGCCGTACGCCGAACACGCAGGACATCGGCCTCGACAGGATCGGCCTGAAGCCCGGTGCCTGGCTCACGGTCGACGACACGTTGCGCGTCGTCGGTGAGGACGGGGCGCTGGTCGGCGACGGGTGGCTGTACGCCGCCGGTGACGTCAACCATCGCGTGCTGCTGACCCACCAGGGCAAGTACCAGGCTCGCGCGGTGGGCGACGTCATCGTGGCGCGCGCCAAGGGCGAAGCGGTCGAGGACGGCCGGTGGGGCAGGCACGTCGCCGCGGCCGACGAGCGTGCCGTGCCGCAGGTCGTCTTCACCGACCCCGAGGTCGCGTCGGTGGGGCTGACCGCAGCCGCCGCCGAGGCCACCGGGCTGCGGATCCGGGTCGTCGACTACGACCTGGCCGCCGTCGCGGGATCCGCCCTGCACGCCGAGGGATACCAGGGGCACGCCCGGATGGTCGTCGACGAGGACCGCAAGGTGATCGTCGGCTTCACGTTGGTCGGCCCGGACGTCGCGGAACTGCTGCACGCCGCGACGATCGCGGTCGTCGGCGAGGTCCCGCTGGATCGCTTGTGGCACGCCGTTCCTGCGTTCCCGACCGTCAGCGAGGTTTGGCTGCGCCTGCTGGAGGCATACGGCCGCTGACGGCGAGATTGACAAGACTGTCCGATTCCTCCACACCGGGCGCAGCGCGGTTCCCCGCTTGCGTCATCACCCTGAAATCATGCAAGGAGACGAGCCATGCCCACCAAGATCACGTTGATCATCGGCAATCCCGCGAACCCGGACGAGTTCGAGAAGGCCTACGCTGACGTGCGGCAGGCCGCGGATACGTTCCCGAAGCTGCGGCGGGTTGAATCGGCCAAGGTGTGGCCGAAGGAGGACGGCTCCGCCACCCCCGCGTACCGGACGCTCGACCTGTACTTCGACAGTTACGAGGACGCCTCCGCCGCAGTCGCGACGCCCGTTGCCGGTGCCGTCTTCGGCGGGCTCACGGCGACGCAGGTGACGATCACGGGGCTGTTCTCGGACATCGAATAGCTACGGGCGAACCGGCTGTGCCCGGAGGTCGCCGGGCCGGCCGGTTGTCGCCGTGAAACGGGCCGAGATCCGCAGTCGAGCACCGCGTGGAGCCGGGCCGCCCGTGACGGACCCGGTCGAGTGCCTCGTCCATCTCTCGGGTCACCGTGATCGGGTCGGTGACGCCGCCGGGCGGCCTGTGCGAGCTGATCGCGGCAGGTATGGCAGGCGTTCAGGACGTCGAGCCTGGAGTGATCGTCTCCAGCGCGTCGCGTAGGGCGGCGCGTGAGGTGATGCCGAGCTTCGGGAAGATCCGGTGCAGGTGAGCGCCGACGGTGCGGTGGGACAGGTGCATCTGTTGGCCGATTTGTTTGTTGGTCAGGCCGGTGGCGGCCAACGTGGCGATCTGTCGTTCCTGCGCGGTGAGTGCGGCGCTGGTGTTCGGTCCGGTGATGGTGGCGATCCCGGTGGCGCGCAGTTCGTTGTTGGCCCGCGTTGCCCAGGGCCGGGCACCCAGTCGGTCGAGGGTGCCCAGGGCGGCGCGTAGGTGCAGGCGGGCGCGGGTGGTGTCCCGGGTGCGGCGTAGCCGTTGTCCGTAGGCGAGTTGGATGCGGGCCTGTTCGAAGGGCCACCGGTCGGCCTCGGGCAGGGACAGTGCGGCCTCGAACAGCGGGCCGGCCTGGTCGTCGTCGGCGGCCAGGGCCGCGGCCCCGGCGGTGATCAACGCTGTGCGGGTGGAGATGCGGTCAATGCCGGCCTGTTGGGAGGCGGCAACGTGCGCCCGGGCCTCGTCCATCCGCCCGGTGCGGACGGCCGCCTCAACCAGATCCAGCAGTGTCCAGCGGCCGGGGACGCCGGAGTTGGGCCCGCCGGCCGGGTTGACCCGCGACGCATGCGCGTGAGCCCCTTCGTAGTCACCCTGGCCCAACGCCATGAGGGTGCGGGTGTGCCCGGCGGACGCTTGCGTCATCCCAACGCGGCGCGGCGCCGCCCAAGTCGTGATCTCGTCGAGGGTCTGGGCGAGTCCCACGTTCCCGCGGCCGGCTGCGATGTATGCCAAGTGAACTCGATGCTGACCCTCAAGAAGGTGGTAGCCATGAGCCGCTGCCAGGTCCAGCCCCTCCCGCGCCAGGTCCTCGGCCTCGTCCCACTGCCCGTGGTGATACGAGTCGATGCAGAGCAGCAGCAACCCGGCAATGACCATGGTAATCGCACCGCCGTCGCGTTCCTGTTCGACCATGCGCCGGACCAGGTACCGGTAGTCGGACAGGGCATCCACCCCGACGGCCGCGTAGGCCAGAGGCATGACCTGCCAGGGCGCCGCGTCGGCGGGCAGAGCCGCGAAGGCGTGGGCGAGTCCCTCCCGGACCGTGTCGGCGGTCCGGGCGGGGTCCACGAACGCGTCGTAGCACAGCCGAAACGGGGTTACGGTCTGCGGGGCGAACCGTGCCAGCGCGGAGTTGAGCAGTTCCCACGGCTCGGGTCGGGCGCCGTAGATGCCGACGAGCAGCAGCGTGAACAGGATCCCGTTCGAGTCCCAGTCGTTGGCTCTGGGGGCGTCGCCGACATCATCGAGCGCCCGGGCCAGCAGCCGGTGAGCAGCATCAACATCGCCCTCAACAGCCGTAAGGAGGTAGGCCGTGACGGCGAAGGCCAGCCCGGTCGGCGTGTCCGGTGCCTGCCCGGCGTCTGCCAACAACCGGGGCACCTGGTCGAATTGACCGGTCATGTTGGCGAGGAAAGCGGCCTCGACCAGCCGGCGGCACCGATCGGCCGGATGCGGGCTGAGTTCACCGGCGCGTATCAGCGCGGCCACCGCGGCGGACGCACCGTGCCTCCGGTCGGAAACGGTCGCATCGTCCAACGATCGAGTCGCCGCGCTGGACAGGGCGCCGCTCTGCCAAGCGGCCAGGGCAGCCTCGTCCAGCGCGCGGGCCACGACCTCGTCCGGTCCGGTCGCGGCCGCCGCCAGATGCCACGCCCGACGAGACGGGTCGTCGGCCAAGGCCGCGGCTAGGGCCCGGTGCGCCGCTCGGCGCTCACGCTGCGACGACAGTTGCACAATCGCCGAGCGGATCAGCGGATAGCGAAACGACATGACGCCGGCGTCCATATCCACGCGGAGCAGGCCCGCCCGATGCGCCGGCGCGAGGTCGTCGACGTCCATGCGGCCTTGTAAGGCGGTTCGGATGGTGGCCAGGCTGACGTCGGCTTCCAGCGCGGCCAGTAGCAGGAGCTTTCGGGTCGGTGCGGGCAGTGCCCGCATCTCGGCGGCAAAGATTGCCGTCAGCCGTCTGTTCAGGGGCAGCAACGCAGGTAGCGGGTCTTGGCCGCGGCGCAGCCGGTCGGTCAGCGATGCGGGCAGTTCCCGCAACGCAAGCGGGAGGCCGGCCGCCTCGGCCAGCAATCGACGGCGTACCAGAGGCGCTAGCTCCGGATACTGCGCGTCCAACAACATGGCCGCCTGCTGCTCCGCCAGCGGCCCGATCTCCCGCTCAGGCAGCCCGACCTGGTCGAAAATGCACTCGGCATCGGTGCGTGCGGCGGCGAGAAACTTGATCGGATCATCGCCGATGCGGCGGACGCTGAACCCCAGGACCGTGGCGCTGGTGCGGTCGATCCACGGCACGTCGTCGATCAGCACCAGTAGCGGGCGCTCGGCGGCCGCTTCGCGCAGTAAGGCGTGCACGGCCGTCGAGATGGCCAGCGGATCCTGCGACGATCCCGCCGCGAGACCGAGGACCTGGTGAAGGACGTCGCGATGATGGCCGGCGAGCCGATCGACACCGTCGCTCAGCGGGTAGATCAGCTGGTGCAACGCAGAGAAGCTGATATCGGTCTCGAACTCCACTCCGGAGGCGCGCAGCACCCGCATCCCGGCCGCCTCCGCCCGCGCCGCGGCTACATCCAGCAGCGCGCTCTTACCTACCCCGGGGTCGCCGCGCAAAAGTAGGCCTGGGCCGACGTGGCCGCGCCCGGCGAGCAACGAGTCGATCAACTCCAGCTCGTCTGCGCGGCCAAGCAGATCGACTACAGGCCGTGAGCTTACCGGATGCCCGGTCTGGTGATGTTTGTCAAAAAGGCCCTGATCGACCAGCCAGGAAGAGTCTGCACCGATCACCGCGCGAAGATCCCGTCTTCTGAGGCGCCTGGCGTCCCTGAGCAGCTCATGCTCTACCCTGCCGGCGCCTTCTGATCGTCGTCCCGTGTCCCCGCAGGGCAAGCGAGACCAGCAGTACTTTCGTATAGAGTCTGCCACTCTCCGTAGCCGGAGTTGTGTGAGCTGCCTCACAGGACCGTGATCGGTCAGGGTCCCGGCGGCACGTACCGCACGGTCATTGCGCTCGCAGCACCGGCGTGAGGACGAACAACCAGGCGGCGAGACCGCCCACGGCGACCATCGCCCCGCGCAGCCCGGCGCCGTCGGCCCACAGCCCGACGTAGACCGGGCCGAGGAGAAACCCGAGGTACGACACGGTCGTGACCAGCGACGTCGCGCGACCCCGGCGGGACTCGTCGACGTTGCGCTGCGCGATGCCGATGAGGGTCGGGAACAGCACAGCGGTCCCGGCGGCGGCGACCGCCAGGCCCACTGCCGCGATGGCCAGCGTCGGTGCGGTGGCGACGATGACCGCGCCGGCCGCGGCCCCGGCCGCGCCGGCCAGCAGCACGGTCCGCGCGTGGGCCGGCTTGAGGCCGCCGGCGGAGAAGCGCGTGACGGCGACCGTTGCCGCGAACACGGCGGGTGCGACGGCGCTCAACCCGCCACCCGCGTGCAGTTCGTGCTGCGCGAAGACCGCACTCCAGCTCTGGTGCGCGTTCTCGCTGGCGAATGCCAGCGCGCCGAGCACCCCGATGAGCAACAACGGGGCGCTCGGTGGCCGGCGCTCCGGTGCATTGTTGAAGTGCGTCTGCGGATTCGGCACCGTGTGGCGGGCAGGCAGTGTCCGGAGCATCGCGGCGCCCGCGATCAGCGACAACGCGGCGACAGCGGCGAACGGGACAGCGAGCGGCAAAGACGCGGCGGACGCCAGCCCGGTCGCCAGACTGGCGAGGACGACCGCGCTGGAGAAGACACCGTGCGCGCGGGTGATGACGGGCCGGCCGGCGAGCGCCTCGGCGCGTCCGGCGACCGCGTTGATGGCCACATCGGCCGCGCCGCTGGTGGCGCCGACGAGCGCGAGCCCGGCGCACAGGCTCGGCAGGTTGACCGCGGTCACCGCCAGCCCGGCACCCGCGCAGCCGAGCGCGCCGATGACGAGCGCCGCGACCGACAACCCCCACCGATCCAACGCCCGGCCCGCCAGCAGCATCGCCGGGAGCGCGCCGGCACCGACGAACAGCAGCGCGACGCCGAGCCGAGTTTCATTGATGCCTGTCTGGTACTGCACGCGCGGTACCGATGCGCCCCAAACGCCCCAGAAGGAGCCAAAGGCAGCGAAGGCCATGAAGGCCGATGCGATCGTTGCGCGGGGTGCCGGTGCCATCGGTGTAACGATACACATCGAGCCGGTAGGCTGGAACCCATGGAATCGCCGGTCGCCGCGAAGCGGGTGACGCTCGCGCAGGTCGCGGAGCTGGCGGGCGTGTCGGTAATGACCGCCTCCTACACCTACAACCGGCCGGGACGGGTCTCTGACGACGCCAGGTCCAAGGTGCTCGCGGCGGCGGCCGAACTCGGCTACTCCGGACCCGACCCGAGCGCCCGGTCGCTGCGCCGCGGCACCACCCGCACGCTCGGCGTCGTGCTCGGCGAGCACCTGACCTACGCGTTCGAGGACCCGCAGGCCGCGTCCTTCCTCGCCGGCATCGCCGACGTCTGCGCCGACCGCGGCTACGGCATGACGATCCTGCCGATCACCGGCGCCGCCGACGACACCGAGCGGATCCGGGCCGCAGCCGTCGACGGGTTCATCGTGTGGACAACGTCGGACGACGACCCGATCCTGGGGGCCGTGCGGGCGATGCGCCGTCCCGCGGTGGTGCACGGTGGTCCAGCGGTCGACGGCCTGGAGCTGGTGAGCATCGACAACCGGGCGGCGGCGCGCGCGATCGGAGCCGTCGCCTTCGCGGGTGCCAAACGTCCGGCCGTGGTCAGCTTCCCGCTGTCGCGGGCCCGGATCAGCGCCATCACCGGCGGCCCGGACACCTCGGGCGTGCTGTTCCCGGTGACGCGGGAGCGACTGGAGGGCTACCGGCAGGCGGCCGAGGCGACCGGCGTTGCGTGGCACGACGTGGTCGTCGCGGTGTGCGCGCACAACGATGCGACGGAGGCCGAGCGGATCGCGGCCACGCTGCTGTCCTCGACCGAGCCGCCCGATGCGATCGCCGCGATGAGCGACGAGCAGGCCGCCGGTGTCGTACGGGCGGTGCGTGCCGCCCGCCTTGCCGTGCCGCACGACGTGGCGGTGACCGGATGGGACGACGCAGCGGTGGCGGCGCGGCTCGGGCTGACCACGGTGGCGCAGTCGCTGCGCGAACAAGGCGCGACATGCGCACGAGCCGCGCTTGGGCAACCGCCCGACTCCGGTGCCGCGTCGTGGTCCGTGGTACGCAGGGCCAGCACCCGCGCCTGACGATCCGTGCGGCGCGCAGCCGGCTCATGCGTCACCGGCCGCCGCCTGGCGGTCGCTGCGGCCAAGGGCATCCGCACCGGCCCGAAGACGATTCTCCGTGATGCGGTCGGCGATGAGCCGCCGCTCCAACTGGGCGACCCACCCTACTCTGGCGAGCCCGATTGGCGTCCGCTCACGTGTTGGGCGATGGCGCGGGCGCAGTCGAGTGACTCGGTGTTGGTGGTGTCGACCTCCAGGTCGTACACGACGCCCTTGTGAACCGTCTCGGCCTGCAGCGCAGCCATCCCGGGTGCCCGGTTGCCCCGGGCGAACTCCCGGGCCTCGGCGGCCTCCGGCGAGCACCGCACGCCGACCCACAGCACCTGCAGGCCTTCGAGGTGGCCGCGGAGGCGCTCCTGACTGACCCGGCCGTCAAGGAAGTTGTCGTCGATGATGATCCGTGCGCCCGCTCGGGCCATGGCGGCAACGCCCTTGGTCCAGGCTGTCTCGATCGCGCGCCAGTCGTCGCCGAGGACGACCTCGCCGCCCTGCCCGAACGAGATGCCTGCGCCGGAGTCGAGCAGCGCGGGCGGCAGCCGCTCGATCAGGTCGTCGACGCCCATGTTGATCCACGGCTGCGGGAGGATTGCCTTGAGACAGCGGACGATGCCCGACTTTCCGGAGCTCGATCCGCCGTTCAGCACGATGACGTCAGTGCTCATGTGATGGACTCGCCTTCCCGAGATGGTGCGTTTCCCGTGCGACGGCGCGGCCGGAGCGCCGTGCGTACGAGGCCGGCCTGCCAGCGTAGTGGCGCGCACGGTCGCGCGGCGCAGGGTTTTGGGGGTGACGCGACCGCGACTACGGGTCACCGATCCGCAGACGACGCGGCTACTTCTGCCGCAACCCTTGACGCATAGGCCCGACTGATGGGCACGGACCTGTTAGCGGCAGGCGCACCGTTCCTAGACCGTGACGACGATCTTCCTCCCGGCGTGGAGCCCCTTCTCGAGGTGGCCGTGTGCCTCGACGACGTCGTCGAGGGCGAACACCTTGTCGATGGCGGGCCGCAGTGCACCGAGGCGTACACCAGCGTTCAGGAAGGCCGCCATGCGCCTCACCACGACGGCGTCGAGCGTGTGCTCGAAGCTCCGGTAGCTGAAGATCGTGAGCGGCGCGCTTCGCGGGAACGACGTGGGCCGAGGGTCCAGGAAGCCCGCGGCGACCAGTGTTCCGCCCGGGCGGGCCGCCTTGAGGAGATCCTGCTGGCCGGGGCCCATGACAACGTCGAGGACGATGTCGGCGCCGGTCCCGCCGGTGTGGTGGCGGACGGCTTCGACGACGTCCTCGTGATCGGTGGCGATGACCGCGGTGGCGCCGGCGGCGAGCAGGTCGTCCTTCTTCGCAGTGTGCCGAGTGATGGCGATGGGCACGGCGCCGATCTGATTGGCGATCTGGATCGCCGCCCGGCCGACGCTGCCGGACGCGGCAGTGATGAGGACGTGGTCGCCGGGCCGCATCCTCGCCTTCTCGACGAGCGCGCCGTAGGCGGTGGAGTACGCGACCCAGATCGCCGCCGCCTCCGTGATTGCGAGCCCCGCCGGCCGGGCGACGACCCGGCTCGCGGGGATCGTGGTGTACTCGGCGTAGCTGCCCCTGACGCTCGCGTCCGGAATGGCCGTGAGGATGACCGGATCGCCGATCTCCAGCCCAATGACCTCGGGGCCCAGCGCGTCGACGACGCCGGTTCCTTCGACGCCGAGGCGAGCGTGTGGCAAGGGGACGGTTGCGGGCGAGGTGCCGGAACGCATCATCTGGTCGAGCGGGTTGACGGCGAACGCTTCGATCCTGACCCGTACCTCGCCGGCTGCCGGCTCGACGACCGGCTCCTCGACGACGTGCATGACATCCGGCCCGCCGAACTCGTCGAACACGACCACTCGTGGCATGTTGGCTCCTCCGCATCTGGTGCTGGTTTCGTTGCTCGCGGAAGACGTTACGGAGCCGTGAGTTACCTCCTGGTACCTTCGACTTTCATGCAGAACGGGGCTGGACCAGCCTTCCTCGCCGACTGCCCCACGCGCCTGGCGGTCGAGATCATCTCCGACAAATGGGCCGTGCTCGTGCTCTTCGGGCTCAGCCATCAACCTCGCAGGCACGGTGAGCTCGTCGACCTCATCGGCGGCATCTCGCGCAAGGTCCTCACCCAGACGCTGCGCCGGCTCCAGCAGTACGGTCTGGTCGAACGCCGTGCCGAAGCGCCACGGCGGGTCGAGTACAGCCTCACCGACCTCGGCCGGACCCTCGTCGAGCCCATCGAGGTCCTGACGAACTGGGCGAGGGACTACGGCGGGGCCATCGTCGACTTCCAGGAGGCGGCGGAAGCCGCCGCTCCTGCTCGGGCTCGCGCGGCGGGTTGATCTTGGCGAGGGGCGGCCCCGCAGGTGGGGACGCAGGGCCACGCCGCCGGGGCTGTTTGACGCTGCACGACGGGGTACAGCGCACGAATGGACGTACAGCATCATCGCGCCGAAACCAACGGGATCAGGCTGCACTACGTGACCGGTGGGCACGGACCGGTCGTGCTGGGGCTGCACGGCTGGCCGGAGTCGCACCGGCAGTACCTGCGCCTGATCGAGCGTATGGGCGACCGGTACCGCTTCGTCGCGCCGGACCTGCGCGGCTGCGCCGACAGCGACAAGCCGTTCGCCGGCTACGAGCCGGAGACGATCGCCGCCGATCTGCTGGGAGTGCTCGACGCCGAGGGGGTGGAGCGCTTCCACATCGTCAGCCACGACCTCGGCGGGCCGCCGGCCGTCGCGCTGGCCTACCTGGCGGGGGAGCGGGTGCTGTCCCTCGCCACGATCGAGACGCCGTTCTTCGGCCTGGACTACCCCGGCTACGTCGACCCGCGCGTGCCCTACTGGCACCTCGGCATGCACATGAACATGGACATCACGCGGATGCTGATCGAGGGCAAGGAGGAGCAGTACCTGCGGCACTTCTTCCGCGACTTCGCCTACAACCCCGACGCGGTGCCGGAGGCCGAGGTGCAGGCCTACGTCGCGCAGATGCGCCAGCCGGGCAACCTGCGGGGCAGCCTGAACCTGTACGGGTACATCCCGCAGATGGCCGAGCAGACCCGCCGCCTGACGCGCAGGAAGCTCGAGGCGCCGATGATGGCGTGGGGCGGTCGAGCGTCGTTCGGCACGCACTGCATCGACAGCGCCCGCGCGATCGCCACGGAGGCGCACGGCGGCGTCATCGAGGAGTGCGGCCACTGGGTGTTCCAGGAGCGCCCGGAGTTCATCTGCGACCAGCTCGACCGCTTCTGGGCCGGCAAGCTCTAGGTGCCCGCCCGCCCGGGGATCCAGCGGTACTCCACCTCGGGCCGCCCGGCGCCGCGATAGCGCAGGTGACGGACCACGGCGCCGGCCTCGGCCAGGTGCTCGAGGTAGCGGCGCGCCGTGATCCGCGACGCCTGCAGCGCCTGCGCGACCTCGCCGGCCGACATGCCCGTGCCGGCGGCGCCGCGCACCAGGCCCGCGACCGCGGTCAGCGACTCCGGGCTCATGCCCTTCGGCAGGCGGGCCGGGTCCGGCCCGCGCAGCGTCGCGAGCAGGCCGTCCACCTCCTGCTGGCCGGCGACCGCGTCGACGGCCGCGGCCTGCTCGCGGTACTCCCGGTAGCGCTCCAGCTTGTCCCGCAGCGCCGCGAACGCGAACGGCTTGAGCAGGTAGTGCACGATGCCCTGCGACACCGCCGCCCGGACGATCTCCAGGTCGCGGGCGGAGGTGACGGCCATGACGTCGGCGGGGTGCCCGGCGGCGCGCATCTTGCGCACCACTTCGAGGCCGTGCATGTCCGGCAGGTTCATGTCCAGCAGCACCAGGTCGACCCGGGTGCGCTCCAGGGACCGCAGCGCCTCGGCGGCGCTCAGCGCGCGGCCGGCGACCGCGAAGCCGGGCACCCGCCGCACGTACAGCTCATGCGCGTCGGCGGCGATCGGCTCGTCCTCCACCACCAGGACCTCGATCATGTGACCACCAGGACCTCGATCATGTGACCGCGCCGATCGCGGCGGTGCGGCGCACCCGGACGGTGAACGCCGAGCCCTCGATGTCGATGTCACCGCCGTGGCGGCGCACCGCCTGACCGACGAGGGCCAGGCCCAGGCCGCGCCCGGCCGGGCCGGCGGCCGGCTTCGTCGACCAGCCGCGCTCGAAGGCGCGCGCCACGTCGGCCGGGTCGAGGCCCGGGCCGGAGTCAGCGACCCGCAGTACCAGCTCGTCGCCGCGCATCGCGGCGGCGAACTCCACGCGGCGCGGCGGAGGCGCGGCCAGCGCGGCGTCGATGGCGTTGTCCAGCAGGTTGCCGACGATGGTGACGAGATCCCGGGCGGGCAGCAGCGCCTCCGGTACGTCGGCGTCGGGCGACACGGCGAGGTCCACGCCCCGCTCGCTCGCCTCGCTCGCCTTGCCCAGCAGCAGCGCGGCCAGCACCGGCTCGCGCACGGCGCCGACGACGCGGTCGGTGAGCCCCTGCGCCACCGCCAGCTCCTGCGCGGCGAAGTCGAGGGCCTGCTCGGGCCGGCCGAGCTCGATGAGCGACAGCACGGTGTGCAGCCGGTTCGCGGCCTCGTGCGCCTGCGCGCGCAGCGACTCGGCGAAGCCGCGCACCGAGTCCAGCTCGCCGGCGAGGGCCTGCAGGTCGGTGTGGTCGCGCAGGGTCACCACCGTGCCGAGCGGGGCGCCGTCCGGTCGGGCGCCGGCGGGTGCCTGGTTGATGACGAGGACGCGGTCGCCGGCGAGGTGGATCTCGTCCGTGCGGGGCTGCCCCGTGGCCAGCGCCTGCCCGAGCGCGGTGGGCAGCCCGGCCGCGCCGACCGGGCGGCCCAGTGCCGCGTCGTCGAGGTCGAGCAGGCGGTTCGCCTCGTCGTTGGCCAGCAGCAGCCGGCCCTCCCGGTCGAGCAGCAGCAGGCCCTCGCGCACGGCGTGCAGGACCGCGTCGTAGAACTCGAACAGCCGGGCCAGCTCCGCCGGGCCGAGGTCGTGCGTCTCCCGCCGCAGCCAGCGGCTCACCAGCCACGAGCCGGCCGCGGCGACCAGCAGCGCGAGCGCGCCCGTGACGAGCAGGGTCGGCAGCTGGCCGCGCAGGGTGCGGGCCACCGACTGCAGCTTGATGCCGACGGAGACGAGGCCGACGACCCGGCCGCCGTCGAGGACCGGCACCACGGCCCGCATCGACGGGCCGAGCGTGCCGGTGAACGTCTCCGTGAGCGCCCGGCCCCGCTGCGCCTGGTCGATGGTGCCCAGGAAGTGCCCGCCGATCTGGCGGCGGTCCGGGTGCGTGTACCGGATGCCGTCGCGCGTCATCACGACCACGAAGTCGGTGGCGGTGTCGTGGGCGACCGCGTCGGCGACCGGCAGCAGCACCGCGGTCGGGTCGGGCGCGGCGAGCCCGGCCCGCACGGCGGGGGAGTCGGCCACGCTCCACGCGACGCCGAGCACCTTCTGCCGGGCGGCGTCGAGGGTGGCGTGGTCGGCCTGCACGTACGCGCCGAGCAGGCTGCCGGAGACGACCACGGTGATGATCGTGAGCTGCAGCGCGAGCAGCCGGGTGGCCAGGCTCCAGCGCCGCGGCACGAGCGAGCGCATCGGCGAGCGGGACATAGGGGATGCTGACACGCCGGCGTTGCGGCCGTCACGTGTACGCAATGAACGCAATAGTGACCGGGGTCACTCCGGCTCCCATGCTCTGGCCATGTCAACCGCCGCCACCCCCACCCCAGCGCCGCCGCGTCGGCGCGACCGCACCACCTACCTGTACCTCGCCGTCGTCCTGGCGGTGATCGCCGGCGCGGTCTTCGGGCTGCTCGCCCCGAAGGCGGCGCTGGAGGCCAAGCCGCTGGGCACCGGCTTCGTCAACCTGATCAAGATGATGATCAGCCCGATCATCTTCTGCACGATCGTGCTCGGCGTCGGCTCGGTGCGCCGGGCCGCCAGCGTCGGGCGGGTCGGCGGCCTGGCGCTGGGCTACTTCCTGGTCATGTCGACCGTGGCGCTGGCGATCGGCCTCGTCATCGGCAACCTGCTGCACCCCGGCGCCGGGCTGCACCTCACCGCCGCCGCCAAGGCCGCCGGCGCGAAGCAGGCCGCGAACGCGCCCGCCTCGACCGTCGACTTCCTGCTCGGCGTCATCCCGACCAGCCTGTTCTCGTCGCTGACCGCCGGCGCCGTGCTGCAGACCCTGCTGGTCGCGCTGCTCGTCGGCTTCGCCCTGCACGCGATCGGCCCCTCCGGCCGGGCGATCCTGACCGGCGTGGAGCACCTGCAGCGGCTCGTGTTCCGCATCCTCGCGATGATCATGTGGCTGGCGCCGATCGGCGCGTTCGGCGCCATCGCCGCGGTCGTCGGCGCCGGCGGCTGGAAGGCGATCGAGAGCCTGCTGCAGATCATGCTCGGCTTCTACCTGACGTGCGCGATCTTCGTGTTCGTCGTGCTCGGCGCGCTGCTGCGCACGGTTGCCGGGGTCAACATCCTGTTGCTGCTGCGGTACCTCGCGAGAGAGTTCCTGCTCATCCTGGGCACCTCGTCATCGGAGTCGGCCCTGCCGCGCCTGGTCGCCAAGATGGAGCACCTGGGCGTCTCGCGCACGGTGGTGGGCCTGACCGTGCCGACCGGGTACTCGTTCAACCTCGACGGCACCGCGATCTACCTCACGATGGCGTCGCTGTTCATCGCCGACGCGCTGGGCAACCCGCTGAGCGTGGGCCAGCAGGTCTCGCTGCTGCTCTTCATGATCATCGCCTCGAAGGGCGCGGCCGGCGTCACCGGCGCCGGCCTGTCCACCCTCGCCGGCGGCCTGCAGGCGCACCGGCCCGAGCTCGTCGACGGCGTCGGCCTGATCGTCGGCATCGACCGGTTCATGTCGGAGGCGCGGGCGCTGACGAACTTCGCCGGCAACGCCGTCGCCACCGTCCTGGTCGGCAAGTGGACCGGCGGGTTCGACCGCGAGCGTTGCGCGGAGGTCCTGGCCGGCAACGCACCGTTCGACGAGCGCACCATGCTCGACGACCACGCCCCGGCCCCCGCGTCCGAGGACCCGGACCCCACTTCCACCCCCACCACCACCCTTACTCCCGCTGCCGGTTGACCGATCGTTCCGGTCCAGCTTGGGCGACGGCTCCCGGCCCGCGCCGGGTGCCGTCGCCGGCTGCGGCCGCGGGTAGCATGAGGGGCGTATCGACCGTTTCGTCCGCTCTGGTCAGCCGCGCCTCGAGGAGGTCCCTGACATGGCAGTGCGATGGATTGCGCCGCGCTTCGGCGGCCCCGAGGTCCTCACCCTCGTCAACACCGACGTCCCGCCGCCCGGCCCGGGCGAGGTGACGATCGACGTGCGGGCCGCCGGCGTCAACCCGGCCGACTACAAGCACATCGCCGCCTCGCGCGGCACCGACCGCGAGCTGCCGCTGCCGATCGGCTATGAGGTCGCCGGCGTGCTCAGCGCGATCGGACCGGGCACCGAGATCGCCTCCGGCGGTGGCGCGGCCGGCGACCCGGTCGTGGCGTTCCGCATCAGCGGCGGATACGCCTCCGCGGTCACCGTGCCGGCGAAGGACGTCTTCGCCAAGCCCGCCGCGCTGGACTACCCCGCCGCGGCAAATCTCCTGCTGGCCGGCACCACCGCCGCCGAGGCCCTGCACGTGACCGGGGTGGCGAAGGGCGAGACGGTGCTCGTGCACGGCGCGTCCGGCGCCGTCGGCGTCAGCGTGCTGCAGCAGGCCCGCGAGCTCGGCGCCGTCGTCGTGGGCACGGCGAGCGAGCACAACTTCGACGTCCTGCGCCGCTTCGGCGCCGAGCCGATCGCCTACGGCCCCGGGCTGCTCGACCGGGTCCGCGCCGCGGCGCCCGAGGGCGTCGCCGCGGTCATCGACACTGTCGGCACCGCCGAGGCCGTCGACTCCGTGCGCGAGCTGCTCCCCGACGCCTCCCGCGCCGTCACGATCGTCGCCTCCGACCGCTCGCGGGCGGCCGGCATCACCGCGATCGGCGGCAACATGCCGGCCAGCGCCGCGTACCGCGACGGCGTCCGCGCTCACCTGCTCGAGCTGGCGGCGGACGGCCGGCTCGTCGTGCCGGTCACCCGCACCTTCCCGCTCGCACAGGCCCTCGCCGCGATCGACCTCGTCCGCGGCGGTCACCCGGGCGGCAAGGTGGCACTCATCCCCTGAGCGTTTGGCCCCTGTCGCTGAGCGTGCCGCTGCTCGTAGCCGAAGAGGTCGCGTGCCATCCGCGGCCAGGTTGTTTGAGGGGCTCCGGGCGGGTTAATGGCCGCCAGGGAGGTGGGAGGTGCGGACCGAGGCCAAGGTATTCGGAGTCATATCGCTGTTCCTGCTGTCCGCGACGGGCGTCTACTTTTGGTGGACCGGCGCCGGGGCGGCCGCGCATCCGGAGTATTCGGGCACGCTGACGCTCGGGCTGTCGGGCGTGATGAGCCTGCTGTGCGCGGGTTACTGCTGGCTGGTCGCGCGCCGAATGCCGCCGCGGCCCGAGGACCGGCCCGACGCGCAGGTCGCCGACGGCGCCGGGACGGTGGGGTTCTTCGCGCCGGGCGGGTACTGGCCGGTCGGCATCGCGGTATCGGTCGCCGTCGGCGCTGTCGGCATCGCGGTGGGGCAGTGGTGGCTGCTCGTCGTCGCCACCATCGCTGCGCTGTTCACCACGGCCGGGCTGCTCTTCGAGTTCTACGCCGGAACGCCGGAGTCCCGATGACACGGGCGCGCGCGGACGCGGACGTAGACACGGTCCACACTCCGCAGCTGGCCGGGCCGCTGCGGCGCACCCCGCCCGGCAGCCGGATCGTGAGCCTGCTGGGCACCACCGACGCCAAGCAGATCGGCGTGCTGTACCTGGTGACGTCCTTCGGCTTCTTCATCGCCGGCGGCCTCATGGCGCTGCTGATGCGCGCGGAGCTCGCCCGGCCCGGGCTGCAGTTCCTCTCCACCGAGCAATACAACCAGCTGTTCACCATGCACGGCACGATCATGCTGCTGCTGTTCGCCACGCCGCTGGTCTTCGGCTTCGGCAACTACCTGGTGCCGCTGCAGATCGGCGCCGCCGACGTCGCGTTCCCGCGGCTGAATGCGCTGGCCTACTGGCTGTACCTCACCGGCGGCCTCGTCACCATCGGAGGCTTCGCGAGCCCGGGCGGCGCGGCCGACTTCGGCTGGTTCGCGTATGCGCCGCTCAACGCCCAGATCAACTCGCCGGGCGTGGGCGCCGACCTGTGGATCATGGGCCTGGCCGTCTCCGGCGCCGGCACCGTGATCGGCGCCGTCAACATGATCACGACGGTGATCACGCTGCGCGCGCCCGGGATGACGATGTTCCGGATGCCGATCCTGACCTGGAACACCTTCGTCACCGCGCTGATGGTGCTCCTGGCGTTCCCGGTGCTCACCGCGGCGCTGCTGGTGCTGGAGGCCGACCGCAAGCTCGGCGCGCACGTCTTCGACGCGGACTACGGCGGGGCGCTGCTGTGGCAGCACCTGTTCTGGTTCTTCGGCCATCCCGAGGTGTACATCGTGGCGCTGCCGTTCTTCGGCATCGTCACCGAGATCCTGCCGGTCTTCTCCCGCCGCCCGGTCTTTGGCTACAAGGGCCTCGTCGGCGCCACCATCGCCATCGCCGTGTTGTCCATGAGCGTGTGGGCGCACCACATGTTCGTCACCGGCAACGTGCTGCTGCCCTTCTTTTCGTTCCTGTCGTACCTCATCGCCGTGCCAACCGGCATCAAGTTCTTCAACTGGATCGGCACGATGTGGCGCGGCCAGCTGACGTTCCCGACGCCGATGCTGTGGTCGATCGGCTTCCTCGTCACGTTCCTGTTCGGTGGCCTGTCGGGCGTGCTGCTCGCCTCGCCGCCGATGGACTTCCACGTCAGCGACACGTACTTCGTCGTCGCGCACATGCACTACGTCCTGTTCGGCACGATCGTGTTCGCCGCGTTCGCCGGGCTCTACTTCTGGTTCCCGAAGATCACCGGCCGGATGCTCGACGAGCGCCTGGGCAAGCTGCACTTCTGGCTCACGTTCGTGGGCTTCCACACCACGTTCCTCGTCCAGCACTGGCTCGGCACGAAGGGCATGCCGCGCCGCTATGCGGACTACCTGCCGACCGACGGCTTCACGGTGTACAACACCATCTCGAGCATCGGATCGCTCATCCTCGGCGTCGCGATGGTGCCGCTGCTGTACAACCTGTGGTCCTCCTACCGCTTCGGCCGTCGCGTCGAGGGCAACGACCCCTGGGGGTACACCAACTCGCTGGAGTGGGCGACCACGTGCCCGCCGCCGCGGCACAACTTCACCCGCCTGCCCCGCATCCGCTCCAGCCGGCCCGTCTTCGACGACGTGCACGGTGCCGTTTGAAAATGGGTACTTGTTGAACATGAGTACGAGGGACCGGCACACGGTCGCGGTCCTGCTCGAGCAGCAGGGCCGCACCTTCGCCGAGGAAGCCGGCATCCGGCTCGCCGACAAGCCGGCGCCGCTGTACCAGCTGCTCGTGCTCTCGACGCTGCTCAGCGCGCCCATCACGTCCGTCGTCGGGATCGGCGCCGCGCGCGAGCTGTTCGCCACCGGCTACCGCACGCCTCGCGCCATGCTGCAGGCGACCTGGCAGGACCGGGTCGACGCGCTCGGCCGCGGGCACTACCGCCGCTACGACGAGCGGACCGCGACGATCCTGGCCGACGGCGCGGAGCTGTGCCTGAGCCGCTGGGGCGGGGACCTGCGCCGCCTGCACGCGGACGCCGGCGCCGGCGCGGCCGGCGTGCGGGACCGGCTCACCGACTTCCCCGGGATCGGCCCCACCGGCGCCGACATCTTCGTGCGCGAGGTACAGGCGGTCTGGGCCGACGTCGCGCCGTTCGTCGACCGGAGGGTCACCGCCGGCGCGGAACGGCTGCACCTGCCCTCGACGCCCGAGGCCATCGCCCGGCTCGCCGAGCGGCGACGGCTGCCCGAGCTGACGGCGGCGCTCGTGCGCGTCGGCCGCGACCGCAAGGCCGCCGACGCCGTTCTCGCCGCCTGACCCACCCGTGATCTGTGTCACCGGCCACGCCGGTGCCGGCCGCGGCCGCCATGATCACCGATGCCTCCGCGAGGTATCGTCGCCGTCGGTGCTCATTCGGCGGAGGAGGTTCAGGGCATGGTCTGGCTGCGCGGACGACGCAACGGCGACGATGCTGCGACGGCACACCACGCACCCTCCCTCGGCGCGCTGCGGGTCATGGAGCTGCGCGTGCGGCCCGACTTCCGCAAGACCGTCGTCTTCGGCGCCATCGCATTCATCGCCCTGGTCGCCGGCCACGACATCGGCGGTGTGCACGCCGAGTCGCTGCGGGTCCGGCTCATCGCCTACGGCTGCGCGCTGATGACCGCGATCTTCGGCGTGGCGGCCAGCCGCACGGCCGCGCGCGAGGTGCGGCGCATCGCCGTGGCCCGGGCGGGTGACGCGGCCGGGACGCCGCTTCGGCTGTTCGTGCTCCTCGGCGGGTACCTCATCGCCGCGCTCGCCGTCTGCGACCTGCTCGGCGTCCAGCTGCGCCAGGTCCTCGTCGGCGGCGCGATCACCGGCATCGTCGTGGGCCTGGCCGCCCAGCCGGTGCTGGGCAACCTCTTCGCCGGCCTGGTCCTGCTCTTCGCCCGCCCCTACGTGCCCGGCCAGCAGGTGCGGGTCATGTCCGGCGCCATCAACGGCCCGCACGTGGGCGTGATCGTCTCGGCCGGCCTGCTGTACACCGTGCTGGAAACCGCGGACGGCCCGCTCAACATCCCGAACTCGGCCCTGCTCGCCGCCGCCGTCGGCCCCGCGCCCCTGGACGCGGCGGCCGAGCCCGGCCTGTCCGACGCCGCCGGAGTGCCCCCGGTGCAGGACGGCGCCGCGCTGGCCACCGTCGTCGCGGGCGCCGAGTCGGGTGAGGACCGCAAGCACCCGGGCGTTTCCGGGTGACCGTTCGCGGGTAGCCGATTCGCATGATGCGATGGATCCCTGTGGCCGCCGGTGTGGCGGTCGGCTATGTCCTCGGCACCCGTGCGGGCCGCGAGAAGTACGTGCAGCTGGTCGAGGGCCTGCGCGACGTGCGCGCCAACCCGACCCTCGACCAGGTGCAGCGCACGGTCCGCAACGTGACCGGCCCGGCGAACTCCCGCACGCCCGCTGACGGCTCGGCGACCCTGGTGGCCGGTCACCCGCAGCCCTGAGCGCCGCCGCCTACCCGGCGGCCGGCAGCATCATGGTGCCCTGGGCGACGACGAGGCCGGACCCGCTGATGCGCACCCGCGGCCCGGACACGGTCACCGTGATCGTGCTCGGCCGGCCCATCGCGTGCCCCTGTTCGACGACGACGGTGCCGTCCCCGGCGGTCAGCACGGCGGCGAGGGGGCCGGCCGCGGTGCCGGTGGCCGGGTCCTCGGGGATGCCCATCGCCGGGTTGAAGAAGCGCGCGTAGGCGGTGGCGGCGGGGTCGACGGTGTCGTGCGTGTACAGGTAGCAGCCCTCGCCGACGTCGCGCAGCGCCGCGATGAGCCGGGCGGTGTCCGGCGCGGCCCGGTCGACGGCGGCGCGGTCGCGGATCGGGACGAGCAGGTGGCCGGCGCCGGTGGACACCACGCGGGCGGGCCGGTCGGGCACCAGGTCGTCCTCGGCCAGCCCGAGCGCGGCGGCGAGCCCGGCCCGGTCGGCGGCCTCGGCGCCGAAGACGGGCGCGGACTGGTCCATCGTGACGACGGGCGCGGCGGGGTCGGGGAGGCGGACGTGTACCGGCAGAATGTCCTCGCCGATGAGCTGCGTGAAGGCGCCCTCGCCGCCGTCGAGGCCGAGCCGCCCGGAAGCGGCCAGCCACAGCCAGGCGCCCAGCGCGTTGTGCCCGGCGCCGAAGACCTCCTCGCCGGTGGGCGTGAACGAGCGCAGCCGCCACGTCGCGTCCGGGCGCGGTGAGCGCAGCACGAACGTCGTCTCGGACTGGTTGAACTCGCGCGCGACGGCGCGCATCTGCGCGTCGGTCAGGCCGTCGGCGTCGGGCACCAGCGTGAGCGGCGCCCCGGTCAGCGGCGTCGCGGCGAACACGTCGATGTAGGCGAACTCGAAAGTCTCGGTCACGCGCACCACGTTACGGCCGGGTCCGGTTGGCCAGCACCGCACGCCCGTGCTCCTCGACCCAGCGGGCCAGGCCCTCCACCGGGCCGAGCAGCGTGCGCCCGAGCGGCGTCAGCGCGTACTCCACCCGCGGCGGCACCTCGGCGTGCACGCTGCGGGTCACCAGGCCGTCGCGCTCGAGGTCGCGCAGCGTCTTGGTGAGCAGCCGGTGCGAGATGCCGTCGACCCGCCGCTGGAGGTCGGTGAACCGCCGCCGCTCGTCGACGAGCGCGGCGACGACGGCGAGCGTCCACTTGTCGCCGATGGTGCTCAGCAGGCCGCGCAGCACCGCACGCAGATCGTCGTCCCGGCATGTGGACGAGGCCGGCTCGAGGCTCTGGGTCGTCATCGCTGCTCCGTTCCAAGACGCACCCGGAGGTGCCCGACGCACTCCATAGTGCCCTTTTCCGATCGGGAATCAAGACAGCCTCCGGGCCGCTCACACCGTTCGGACAACCGCATGAGTGAAGGAGTATGCGACGTGACCAGGATTGCCATCATCGTGGGCAGCGTGCGGCCGGGCCGGTTCGGGCGGGTCGTGGCCGACTGGGTGTACGACGAGGCGGTCAAGCGGGGCGACGCGGAGTTCGCGATCGTCGACCTCGCCGACCACCCGCTGCCGCACCTCGACGAGCCCGTGCCCGCCTCCGGGGGCAGCTACGCCAACGAGCACACGCGGGCGTGGGCGGGCGTCGTCGGCGGCTTCGACGGGTTCGTGTTCGTGACACCGGAGTACAACCACTCGACCACCGGCGTGCTGAAGAACGCGATCGACTACCTCTACGCCGAGTGGAACAACAAGGCCGCCGGGTTCGTCGGCTACGGCGTGGTGGGTGCCGCCCGCGCGGTCGAGCACCTGCGGCTGGTCGCCGCCGAGCTGCAGCTCGCGACGGTCCGCTCGCAGGTCGCGCTGTCGTTCTCCACGGACTTCGAGAACTTCACGACGCTGCGCCCGGGCCCGCATCAGTTCGACGCCTTGGGCACCACGCTGGACCAGGTGGTCGCCTGGTCCAACGCGCTGTCCCCGCTGCGTGTGGTGAATTAAACCTATCGGGTAAGTAGGAGTTCTGCTAACCTGCGACGCATGAGGTATCGGTGGTTTCTGGTGCAGGCGGCGCTCACGCGGCTCGCGTATCGCATCATCGGGTTCGGTGACGTGGAGCCGTTCTTCGGTGCCTCGGCGCAGGACGCCCCGATGTGGGCCGAGATCGCTGCCGACCAGCGCCTGCGCCGCATCGCCGCGCGCTGAGCGGTGGACCGTGCGCAACGCCTGGTCCTGCTCGTCTGCCTCGGCGCCGGCTGGACCACGCTGCTGGACCAGTCGATCCTCAACGTCAACCTGCCGGCCCTGCGCGCCTCGCTCGGCGCGGGCGACGCCACGCTGCAGTGGATCATGGCCGGCTACTCGCTCACCTTCGGCCTCGCCCTCGTTCCCGCCGGCCGGCTCGGCGACATGTTCGGCCGGCGGGGGCTGTTCGCCGGCGGCCTCGCGCTCTTCGGGGCCGCCGGCGTCGTCGCGGCCTGCGCCGACCGCGCCTGGCTGGTGGCGGCCGCCCGGCTCGTCCAGGGCATCGGCGCCGGCACCGTCAACCCGCAGATCATCGGCCTGTTCCAGGACCTCTTCCAGGGCCGCGAGCGGGCCCGCGCCCTCGCCGCCTACGCCGTCATCGGCGGCCTGTCCGCGTCGGTCGGCCCGCCGCTGGGCGGCCTGATCCTGCAGCTGGCCGGCGCCGAGCCGGGCTGGCGGTACGTGCTGCTGCTGAATCTCCCGTTCGTCCTGGTCACCGCACCCCTCGGCCTGCGGCTGCTGCCCGCCGGCCGCCCGCCCAAGGGCCATCGCACCGACCTCGACGTGCCCGGCCTGCTGCTGCTCGGCGCGGCGACGGTGGCGCTGATCCTGCCGCTGGTCGGCACGCCGGGCGGCTGGCGCTGGGCGGTGCTCGCCGCCCTCGCCGCGGCCGGGCTCGTCGTGTGCGAGCGGCGCTACACCGCCTCGGGCCGCACCGCGCTGTTGTTGCCGGCCCTCACCCGCAGCCGGGGGTACGTCCTGGGCACCCTCGTCGCCATGAGCTACTTCGGCGCCACCCTCGCGCTGAACCTCGTGCTGTCGCTGTACCTGCAGGACGACCTCGGCTTCCCGCCGCTGGCCGCCGCGGCCATGTCGCTGCCCAGCGCCGTGGGCTTCGCCGCCGCCTCGGCCGCGAGCGCGTCCGTCCTCGCCCGCTTCGGCCGCCCCGGCGTCAGCGTCGCCATCGCCGTCGCCGCGGCCGGCATCGCGCTGGACGCCACCGCCGTCGCCCTGCTGCCCGGCGCCGCTCTCGTCGCCGTCCTGGCCGTCGGCCAGCTCGTCACGGGCGTGGCCGGCGGCCTCGTCAACGCCCCGAACCAGGCGCTGACCCTGCAGCACGCCCCGCCCGGGGCCAACGGGTTGAGCGCCGCCATCCTGCAGCTCGCGCAGCGCCTCGCGGCGAGCCTGGGCATCGCCGCGGCCACCGCCCTGTCCCTGGGCGGGGCGGGCCGCCCCGCGCTGGTGCGCGGCGTGCTGCTCTGCCTGACGCTCGTCGTCGCCGCGCTCGTCGCCTCAGCGGCGCTGGCGCGTGGCGAACGCGACCGCGACGCCCACGCCGACCCCGACCACGGTCTCGACCAGCCTGGAGAGGATCAGCTCGCCGACCGGCCGCCGGTCGGCCACCTGACCGATCAGTAGCGCCAGCGGGGTGATGAAGACCAGCGCGGCGGCGTAGTTGCGCGCCACCAGCAGCTCCGTCGCGGCCTGGCAGCCCACCACCAGGGCGATGACCCCCGGCATCGGCAGGGCCCACGCCAGCAGCCCGGCCGCGAGCGCGAGCCCGAGCAGCGTGCCGACCACCCGGTGCAGGCCCCGCGTCACCTGCAGGCGCAGCGTGATCACCGACAACGGTACGACCGACGCCGTCATCGCCCAGTACGGGTGGCCGAGCCCGGTCGCCGTCGTCACCGAGCCCGCGATCAGCACCGCCGCCGCGCAGCGCATCGCGTGCACCCGCCACCACTCCCGCGGCGCCGGGCTCGGGCCTCGGACGTCGGCCGCGGGCCCGGCGATGCACACCTCCATGACCCCCAGGGCGACCGCGAGCGCCGCGGTGCACGCGGCCACGAGCACCGCGGTGGCGATGCCGCGTGGGTGTACCGGAATCGCGGCACAGGTGGAGAATGCGAACACGGCGAACATCGGGCCCGCCGGCCGCCACGCGAACCGGTCGGACAGCACCGCGGCGCCCGCACCCCACACCGCCGCCAGCGGCACGGAGACCCAGGCCCGATGCGGCAGCGCGCCGACCGCGACGCCGCACCCGACCGCGGCGGTCAGCAGCGCGCCGACGCCGGCCTGCAACCGCCACCGCCGCGCCGAGCGGACCGCCCCGCCGTAGACGGACGCGAAACCGCCGAACGTCGCGTACGCCGCGTGGTCGAGCCGCCCGGCCCACCACAGCACGCTCAGCGCCACGAGCATCGTCGCCGCGGCCCGCGCCGCCACCCATCCGCTGCCGGGCGCGGGCGCGAACCGGACGGCGGCCGCGATCGTCATCAACGATCAACATACTGAGCGCCGGGCGTCGGTCAGCCCGGATCCTCGAACCCGTCCGACCCGGACTACGAGGGGTAGCGGGAGCGGTCGTCCGCCGACAGGACGCGGCGCAGCAGCGTCAGCAGGGTCTGCCGCTCTCGCTCGGACAGCACCTGCAGAAACTCGGCCTGCGAGCGCTGCGCCACCTCGAGCAGCTCGCCCAGCCGGGCGCGCCCGTGCGCGGTGAGGTCGACGTGCTGGCGGCGGCGGTCGCTCGGGTCGCGCTCGCGCTGGATCAGCTCGCGCCCCTCGAGGTCGTCGAGGTAGCCGACCAGGTGGCTGCGGTTGATCGCGAGCCGGTCCGCCAGCTCGTGCTGCGCCACCGGCCCGAAGTCGGACAGCGCCGCCAGCACGGCGAACTGCGGCAGCCGCAGGTCGTGCTCCGCGAGGGCCTCCACCAGCAGTCGGTGTCCGACCCGGGCGACGGCGCCGGCCAGGTACGACGGCAGGCCGAGCAACGTCGGCGGCCGGATCTCCTCATCCACCCGAAAATCATACCTAGACGCAATCGTGTCAGCATGTAACTATTACGTCAGGTAACGAAATGCGGGAGGGTACATGCGGGGCGAGTACGACCTGGACATGACGATGATGCTGACCATCCACGGCGCCTTCCGGCGCGAGCTGGAGCGCATCGAGCGGATCGCGGCCGGCGGCGGCGACGATCCCGGGCGGGTGCTGCGGGCCGCCCTCGGCTGGCGGATGTTCGCCAGGTACCTGCACATCCACCACACCACCGAGGACGAGACGGTGTGGGGCGTCATGCCGGCGCGGCTGGCGGGCCGGCCGGACGAGCTCGCGCTGCTCGAGGCGATGGAGGCCGAGCACGCCGCCATCGACCCGCTGCTGGCCGCGGTGGAGGCGGCCGTCGCCGACCGCGAGCGCGGCCACGAGCGCCTCGGCGGCGCGGTCGAGGCGCTGGCGGCGAGCCTGCGCGGCCACCTCGAGCACGAGGAGGCCGAGGGCCTGGCGCTCGTCGACGCGACCCTGAGCGGCGAGGAGTGGTCCCGCTTCGCCGCCGTGCACATGCAGCGGGTCGGCGCCGAAATCGACGTCTACTTCCCGTGGCTGCTTGACGGCCAGAGCGCCGAGTGGACCGAACGGGTCCTGTCCCGCCTGCCCGCCTTCGGCCGCGCCAACTACGAAGGAGCCTGGCGCGCCGCCTACGAGCGCCTGGACCTGTGGGCCCCGGCGGTGACGTCATGAGCGCCACGACCGCGCCGGCACCGCCGGCCGCCGGCCGCCGCCTCGGCGTCGCCACCTGGGTCATCGCCGTCGCCCGGTTCATCGTCGTGCTCGACGGCACCATCATGATCGTCGCGCTGCCGAGCATCGAGCGTTCCCTGCACCTGTCGCCGTCCGGCCTCAACTGGGTCATCAACGCCTACGCGCTCACCTTCGGCGGCCTGATGCTCGCCGCCGGCCGGGCCGCCGACGTGCTCGGCCGCCGCCGCGTGTTCCGCGTCGGCCTCGCACTCTTCGGCATCGCATCGCTGCTCGGCGGCCTGGCACCCGGCGGCGGCTGGCTCGTCGCCCTGCGCGCGGTGCAGGGCGTCGGCGCCGCGATCGCCACCCCCGGCGCGCTCTCCCTGCTGGTCAGCACCTTCCCGGAGGGCCAGCCCCGGACCCGCGCCCTGGGCCTGTACGGCGCGATGACCGGCCTCGCATCGGTCCTCGGCCTGCTGCTCGGCGGCGTGCTCACCACCTACGCCGGCTGGCGCTGGGTCCTGTTCGTCAACGTGCCGGTCGTCGCCGCGCTGCTCCTGGGCACGGCCACCCTGCACGACGGCAACCGCGACCGCGGCCGCTTCGACCTGGCCGGCGGCGCCAGCGCCACGCTCGGCGTCGGCGCGCTGGTGTTCGCGATCAACCGCGTCGGCGAGCGCGGCTGGAGCGACCCGATTGTCCTCGGCGTGCTGGCCTTCGCGGTGGTACTCCTGGCAGCGTTCGTGGCGATCCAGCGCACCGCAGCGTTGCCGATGATCCCGCGCGACGTCGTCGCCAACCGCGCCCGCGCCGGCGCCAACGCCGTCACGCTCATCATGTCGGCGGGCTCCTTCGCGACGTACTACTTCCTGACCCTCTACATGCAGCAGGAGCTCGGCTACTCGGCGCTGCGCACCGGCCTGCTGTACCTCCCGTTCGCCATCGGCTTCGGCCTGGCCGCCGGCGCTATCGGCCCGCAGCTGCTGCGCCGCGCGTCGCCGCGGATCGCCCTCGCCGCCGCCCTGCTGCTCGCCGCCGCAGGCACCGCCTGGTTCTGCCTGCTCACCCCGGACCGGAACATCCTGGCGGTCCTCGTGCCCGCCTCGCTGGTCACCGGCATGGGCCTCGGCGCCACCGCCGTCGTCGCCACGGGCATCGGCGTGCGCGGCATCGACGACTCCGAGGCCGGCATCGGCTCAGCCTTGCTCACCGCCGGCAGCCAGGTGGGCGGCGCGATCGGCCTGGCCACCTTGGCGACGGTGGCGACAACCACGTCGTACACCACAGGCTTCGCGGTCGCCGTCGCCTTGTATCTCGTCGCCGCGCTCGTCGGCGCACTCACCGCCGGATAGCCCCGGCGAGCCACGGTGCTGACACCGCGGCCTGGAGCTCGTCGAGCGTCCAGGGCGACTGCACGCCCGCGGAGTGCCGGCCAGGTCAGTGCATGACCTGGCCGGCGATGCAGAGGACCAGCAGCGTCAGGCAGAACAGGCCGAGCAGTGTGCCACCGACCCGCGGGGAGACGCCGACCGAGCCGACCAGGAGCCCGAACAGCAGGATCAGGGCGCCCAGCCCCAGCTCCGCGTTCAGGTACGGCGTGGCGGCGACGGCGTCCGGGCCGCCGCCCAGGTCGGCGACGAGCTTGTCGCCGACGGACTTCGGCGTGTGGCCGAAGCGGAACGCCCAGATGAACGTCGCCACGAGGACCACCGCGCTCGTGAGCCAGCTGCCCTTGTACAGCTTCGCGACCAGGCCCACGGCGGTGTCGACGGTGCGCGGCAGCGCACCACGCGGTTCGGCACGCCTGCGGGTATGGACATGAGCCCCGTTCGGACGTGCCGTTCCGGTACCGTCGCTGGCATGGAGCCGCGTACGCGGGCACTGCCGATGCCGGACCTCGAGGCCCTGTTCGGCGTGCTGGTGACCGTCCACGCCCACCTGGTGGTCGACGAGCTGCCACCGGATCTGGTGCACCGCCTGCTCAACCGCCTCACCGACCACGGACCGCTGCCGGCCGGCGCGTCGGCGGGCGAGCTGAACGCCCTGCTGGCCGATCTGTGCCAGCGCATGCACTGGGCGATGTCGGAGGAGTACGGCGACTACCCGGAGCCGCAGCCCCGCCGTACCACCTATTACCTCGAGATCCCGGACGAGGCCGTCGCCGACTGCGTGGCGGCCCTGGACGACCTCGGCGGCGAGGTCCTCCAGGGCCGCCCGCGGATCGCGGTGGCATTTGCGGACCTGCCGCCCGACCCGGGCCACCACGCCCGGGTCGCGCAGCTCTCATCGCTGGCGCGCCAGCACGGCGGCCGGTACGCGGGCTTCGGCGCCTGACTCGACTCTACGAGGGCGAGTGGCCCTGGTGATGCTCGAGCACGAGCAGGTCGCTGTCGCCCGTGATCGGGCCCGGGACGTCGTGCGCCGCGACCGCGCGGTCCAGGGCGGCGAAGCCGCGCTCGATCTCGTCCTCGGTCAGGTGCTCGAACGTGGAGATGGCGCGTAGCCGCAGGCGCCGGGTGTATGCGGCCAGGTCGGGAGCCATCGTCTCGCGCACCCGTTCCAGGCCGGCCACCGTCATGCCGGCCTCCTCGAAGACGTCCGTGACGTCCGTGAGCTTGGGAAACACCTGCAGCTCGATCCGGCGTGCGGCGGGGAAGTAGTGGTGCCACAGCAGGTCGGGCATGCGGTCGGTGAACGCGCTGCGGATGAGCAGGCGGCCGCCGGGGCGCAGGACGCGGGCGATCTCAGCCGCGGCGCGGCGGCGGTCGGTGACGTGGTGGAGTACCAGAAACATCAGCACGACGTCGCAGGAGCGGTCGGGGAGTGGGATGGCCTCGGCGCTGCCGGGCAGGTACCGCACGTTCGGGTGTGGCGCGGCCTGGCGGCGCATCCGCTCGGAGGGCTCGACGCCGTAGGCCGGGCCGCCGAACACCTCGGCCAGGATCGGCGTGAAGCGGCCCGTGCCCGAGCCCAGGTCCAGGGCGGCCAGCGGGCGGTGTGCGGGCGCCCAGCGCGCGAACGCGCCGGACCAGAGCCGCGCGAGCTCGTCGGACAGCGCGCGGCCCTCGCTGTAGACCGCGTGCTGCCGCTCGTCGTAGTCGATGCGTTTCGGCATAGTGACCGTTCTACAGCCTGGCGACCAGCCCGGCGACTAGAGGAGCCGCGGGTAGCCGGCCTCCGGTACGCGTGTCGAGGTGTGCATCGTCCAGAGAAGGTCCGCGAGGTGGTCCGGGTCGACGGCCGGGATGTCGGGGACGGGCTCCCCGGCCGCCTTGGCCTCTGCCATCCGCGCGTGGAAGGGCGTGTGCTCGATGGCGGCGCCGATGTACAGCCCGCCGACGTAGACGCCGTTGTCCGCCACGGCGGCGTGCAGTGCCTGCAGGTAGTTGCGCTGGGCGGCCAGGATGACGCCGCCGGCGATGTTGGGGTTGCCGTACATCGCGCTGGCGCCCTGCGCGCTGAGGATCGCGCCGGCCCCGCGGGCGAGCATGCCCGGCAGGAACTCCCGCACGAGCGCGACCAGCGCGTGCACGCCGAGCGGCATGAGCTGCTGCACGCGCTCGACGGACAGCTCGAGCACCGGCCCGAACCCGTCGGGGGCGGCGCCGTAGTACAGCACGTCGACCTCGCCGACGGCGTCGCGGATGCGCCCGGCCAACCCGGGGATGCCGTCGACGTCGGCGACATCGGCGACGATCGTGTGTACCACTGCGCCGTCGCCGTTCAGCTCCTTGGCGATCTGTTCGAGCGGCCCCTCGCGGCGGGCCACGAGCGCCACGGTGTACCCCGCGCGGGCGTACCGGCGGGCGATCGCCCGCCCGAGTCCCGGACCCGCCCCAACCACGGCAATCGATTTGGTCATAACTTGACGCTAGGGTCAAGTTGACGGTGCCGTCAAGTTGCTACCGTGGACCTTGTGGAATCCAGCGCGCACTTACGGGCCGACGCCGCGCGGAACGTCGCCCAGATCCGCGCCGCCGCGATCGCCGCGTTCCGGGGCCGCGGCCTGAGCACGCCGCTGGAGGACATCGCAGCGGCGGCGGGCGTCAGCAAGGCCACGGTGTACAACCGCTTCGGCGGCCGCGAGGGCCTGATCGACGCCGTGATCGGCGAGCTGGTGGCCGCCGAGATGCACACCGTCATGGAGCGCGCACGCGGCATCGACGACCCGTGGACGGCCGTCACCACGTACGTGAGCGACCGCCGCGACCTGCAGTACCGCGAGCCCGCCTTCACCGACGCGCTGCTGATGCTGTACCCGAACTCCGCCCAGCTGGCCGCGCTGGCGAGGGCCGCCACCAAGGCGGCCGAGGACCTGCTGCGCCGGGGCCACGACGCGGGCGTGGTGCGCAGGGACTTCACCCCCGGCGACCTCTACTACGCCGATGTCGCCAACGGCCTGGCGCTGCGCGCGCTGCGCCCGCCGTCCCGCGAGGACTACGACCGCCGCACCCGCTTCTTCATCGACGGCCTCCGCCCGGCAGACGGGCCGCGGCGATGACGCCGGCCAGCGCGACCACGGTGAGCACCGCGAACACGACGCCGAAGGCGAGCGTCGGGGACGAGCCCAGGCCGGCCAGGACCGCACCCGTGACCGCGACGCCCGTCACGGCCGCCACCTGCCGGGTGGTGTTGAACATGCCCGAGGCCGCGCCGGCCGCCGCCGAGTCCACGGACGCCATTGCGGCGGCCGACAGCGGTGACCAGGCCACGGCGTTCGCGAGGCCGAGCACCGCGGCCCCGGCCGCCGCCCACCACGGGTCGGCTTCGAGGACGACCACGAGCCCGATGAGCACCAGGCTCGCCGTGAGCAGCGCCGTGCCCAGGATCGCCGGGCGGCGCGGGCCTGCGCGGTCGACCCATCGGCCGGCCGCGGGAGACAACACCGCCGCCACGAGCGCGTCCGGGGTCATCACCAGGGCCGCCTCCGCCGGTCCGAGGCCCCTGGCCTGCTGCAGGTACAGCATCGTCGGCAGCGCCATCGCGATGACCGCCGTGCCCAGCGCCGCCATCGCCACGCTGGCCGCGAGGAAGCCGGCCGAGCGGTAGAGCCCCAGCGGAGCCAGCGCCGCCGACCCCATCCTCCGCTCGTGCAACGCGAAGAAGGCCAGCAGCGCGACGGCGACGGCGACGGCGGCGAGGACCGCGGGCGCCGGGACGTCGCGCCAGGCGAGCAGCGCCCAGACGAGCAGGCCGAGGCCGGCCGTGCTGGTGAGCGCCCCCAGCAGGTCGAGCCGCGCGGCGTGACCGCGGCTGCCGGGAATCCAGCGCAGTCCCATGAGCAATGCGGTACCGCAGAACGGCACATTGACCCAGAAGATCCATCGCCAGTCGAGGACCGCCGTCAGCACGCCCCCGAGGATCGGGCCGAGCAGCGTGCCGGCCGCCGCGACGGAGCCCCACATGCCGAGCGCACGCCCGCGCTCGCCCGCGGCGAAGAGGCGCCGGATCAGCGTGAGGGGCTGCGGAGCCATCGCGGCCGCCGCAAGGCCTTGCACGACCCGGAAGAGCACGAGCCAGCCGATCGACGGCGCCAGCCCGCACAACGCCGAGGCCACCGCAAAGCCGGCCATACCGGCCAGGAACACGCGCTTCGGGTCGTAGCGATCGCCGAGCCGCCCGGCGACGAGCAACGGGACCGAGAACGCCAGCAGGTACCCGGCCGTCACCCAGAACAGCCCGGAGACGCCCGGCCCGAGCCCGTTCTGGATGCTCGGGCTCGCGACCGCCACGATCGTCATGTCGACGAGTAGGACGAAGAACCCCGCGAGCAGCGCCGCAAGCCCCGCCCACCGGTTCACCGTCGCCATCTTGCCCGTCGCGGACGTAGCGGATTCAGGCGAGGAGCCGCGCATCGTCCGCGTACGAGGAACGCATGCAGATCATCGTTCACCTGTTGGAGAGTAGGCGACAGAGGCGGCGATCGGATCGGCCCCGGCCGGTACCGTGCCTGCATGCATCGGGTCGCCTGGGGGTTGTTCATCGCGGCGGTTCTCGCGTGCGCCGGGATGGGCGTGCTCGAGCGGCCGTGGTCCCGGATCGCGTTGGGGGCCGCCATCCTGCTGGCCGGGCTCGGCCTCGTGGTCGCGTTCAGGAACGGGCGGGGCATCGAGCGGCAGTGGCTGGCGGACGGGGTCGAGGGCACGCTGGTCGTGACGATCGCGAGCGCCGAGTACAGCGACGACGGCGCGACCCGGTATGCGCTCGACGGGCTGCTGCACACGCCCGGGAGGGCGGGCGAGCCGGTGCAGCTGCGCGGGTTCGTTCCGATCGCGAGCGCCGGCGCCGTCGTGGAGGGTGCGGAGCTGAAGGTGACCGTGCTGGACGCCGATCCTGGCGCGGTCCGGGTGCACCTGCGCACGGACCGGCCCGCCGCATTCGCGTTGTTCCGGGCCCGCTGAAACGCTCAGGCCTCCAGCAGCGCCATGCACCGCGTTGGGCTTTCGACGTGGGCGTTGTGCCCCAGTCCGGCCAGCGTGACGGCCGGTACACCCAGCTGTGCGAGCTGCTCGTCGGTGTTCATCGGGTCGCGCTCGCCCCGGGCCAGGACGACCGGCGCCGATGACCGCGCCAGCAGGCCGGCCATGTCCGGTGCACCCACCCCGAACGCGCGCGGGTCCATGGCGAGACGCCACCGGCCGTCCTGTTCGCGGATGCCTTCCTGCGCCGCGGGGTCCTGGTCGGTGATGAGGTTCGCCAGTCCGGAGACCCGCAGGTGCCGGGCGAGGGCGTCCTCTTGCGAGTCGTACCAGGCCACCGGGCGCCGGGCCAGCGCCTGCGCACGGTCCAGGTCCTCGGCGCTCCAGGCGACCTTGATGCCGAGCCCGACGATCGCCGCGACCGAGGTGCGGGCGGCCAACGCCAGGGCGACCACGCCGCCGAGCGAGTGCCCCACCACGACGGTGCGGCCGGCGGACTCCGCCAGCGGGCGCACCGCGTCGGCGAGGGCATCGAAGGTGTACTCGGACAGCTCCGCCGACCCGCCGTGGCCGGGCAGATCGGGCGCCAGCCATCGGCCGGGCCAGCGGCGCGCCAGCTCCGGCGCCCACCCGGACCACACGGCACCGGTCGCGCCCAGCCCATGCAGCAACAGCAGCAGCGGGTCGCCCTCGCCGCCGCCGCGCACCCGGAGATCCTGAACCATCCCCGGAGTCTGCCATGCGTAGGGTGGCAGCACCCCGACCGCAACGGAGGACGGATCTGTGATCGAAGTGGACATGTCCGGTGGCAGGCTGCATCGGGCCGATCTCACCGGGGTGACCCATCTGAACCTGTCGCGCAACCGGCTCACGACGTTGCCCGACTGGGTCGGTGACCTTCGCTCGCTCGTCCGGCTCGACCTGTCGCACAACGACCTTGCCGCCTTGCCGGAGTCGATCGGGAATCTCACCCAGCTCGTGTCGCTCGACCTGAGCGACAACCGTCTCAGCGCCTTGCCGGAGAGCTTCGCGAACCTCGGCAGCCTCACCACGCTCAGGCTGGACGGCAACCCGTTCGCCGGCGTCCCGGACCACCTGCCCGATGGGGTCCGGATATTCGACCTGAACGAGGGCCGAAGCGCCTGGTAGTCGTCCCGTGTCGCACTGTCAGGCGGCGAAGGCGAGCTCCCGAGGCGGGGCGGTGAAGTCGCGGACCGGCAGCGGGGCCAGGCCGTCGCGCTCGACCGCGGCGACCGCCCCGACGGCGCCCTCCGGCACGCCGGTGGGGATCTGGACCGTGCCGCCGCTCGCCCACGGCGCGGTCGCGATCATGCCCGCGGTGACCAGCTGGGGCCCGGCGACGACCACGGAGAAGGTGTTGCGGCTGCCGGTCTGGCCGGACTGGCCGAACACCGGGCGGCCCACGGTGTCGCGCACGGTCGTGGCCGGCAGGTTGCCGGCGCCGCAGTGGTCGCCGAATGCGGAGCGGTCGCCGAGCGGGCAGCGGCCCGCGTCGATCGCGGCGCGGGCCACCTCGGGGCGCAGCACCGCCTCGCAGTGCGGCCCGATGCCGGAAACCGCCCGGCCGGCCGTGTCGGCGACCCGGGTCACGGGGAGCGGGTCGCAGCGGGTGCCCTCGGCGGCCAGGGTGGCGTATGCGTTGGCCAGGTCCAGGGTGGCGGTCGACGAGACGCCGAGCGTGAACGCGCCCCACGACGCGCTGCTCGGCGGCTGGCTCAGCTGCCGGTCGAGCTCGCTGCGGAAGGTGATGCCCAGCCGGTTGGCCATGGCGACCGCCTTGTCCGCGCCGATGCGCTCCTGGAGCGGCACGAAGTAGGTCACCACCGCGTGGCCGAACGCGTCCCACATGGTGCGCGGCCCCGACAGGTACGCCTGGTCGCCGGTGTTGGCGGGGCACCAGTGGCCGCCTTGGCAGGCCATCGGGCTCTGCGGGTCGATGACGTACTTCGACTTGTACACCTGCTGCGTGTCGATCGTGTGGTTCAGCGTCAGGCCGCCCTCCAGCGCCGCGGCCAGCGTGAACATCATGAAGGGCGCGCCGGCCGCCTCGCCGGGCGTGTTGGCGTCGCCGGTGACGAGCGGGTCCACCAGGTCCGGTCCGGCGGATCGCCACGGCGGCTGGTCGGAGCCGGTCGGCGACGGGCTCGGGGACGGCGGGCGGCGGAAGTTGCGGTTCACGGCCATCGTCCTGACCAGGCCGGTGCCGGGTTCGATCGTGGCCAGCGAGAACACCTTCCGGTCGCTGACCGGCACGAGCTGGTCGACCCGCTGCTTCGCGCCGGCCTGCAGCCCCGGGTCGAGCGAACCGCCGATACGGTACCCGCCGTGGCGCAGGCGATCGAGCCGCTGCGCCTCGTCGGCCCCGAAGGCGGCCTGCGCCTGCCACCACGTGACCACGTAGTCGCAGTAGTAACCCCAGTCGTTGACCTGCGCCCGCAGGCAGCTCTCGCGGGGGTCGTCGGTGTCGAACCGCGCGATCAGCGTCGTGCCGTCGGCCGCATACAGCTCCGAGGCCCGCGGTCCGGGCGACGCCGACGCATCCGGCAGGGCCGCGTCCCGGGAGCGCCAGGCGACGACACCCACCACGGCGCCGATCACCAGGACGGCCGCCACCGCCAGCGCCGCACGCCGGCCGTTCCTTGACTCGCCCGCCATCGCTGCCCCCGCCGCTCGCGCGCTGTGAAAGGTTCGATGATATCGATTGAATCTGCCGGTCGCTGACCCGAACCGAGCGCCGTTGGTGATCTGTCGGTACGTTCAAGGACATGTTGCTCCGACGGCCGTCGCGATGACGGCCCCCAGCCGCCGGGAGACGCGTGCGCTCCTGGCTCGGGCCGCCGCGGCGCAGGCCGACGCCGAGGCGATCGTCGAGATCATCAGCGCGGCGCGTGCGGAGGTCGTCGAGGCGTACGCGGTCGCGAGTGAGCCGCAGGTGTGGACCGCCATCGGCAAGATGTCGATCGAGACGGTCAAGGACACCGTGGACGGCCGGGCCCGGCTGGACGAGCTGCCGGCGCACGGCATCTGCTCGGTCGCCGACGTGCTGCGGGCCGGGCCGGAGCGGCTGGTCCGGGTGCCCGGCATCGGCGAAGGCACGGCCCGCAAGACCATCCACGCCGCCGAGCAGCTCAAGCGGGCGGCGCGGGACTCGCTGCAGTTCCGGATCGAGCTCGACCCGAAGAACGTCGAGATGACCCGCTTGTTGCGGGCGCTGGCCAGGTTCGGCGCGGTGTGGCACGCGGCCGGTGCGCACGAGGCCGACGCCGGGCGGCTCGCCGCGGAGCTGGCCGAGCAGCGCCCGATCGCCGAGCCGAGCGCGGCCGGACGGGTGCGGCGGCTGTTCATGCGGGCCGGGGACAAGGCGGTCGCCGACGACGCGGCGCGGCGGGTGCGGGCCGTGGTGGACGCGGCCGAGTCCAGCGGGCTGCCGCGGGCCGCCAAGGAGGCGCGCGCCGTCCGCACGCCGGGCGACAGGCAGGTCTGGCGCGACTTCGAGCGGCGCTCGGCGGACTACTACGCGCTGCTCAGCCAGGTCGTCGGCCTCGGCGGCGACGTCGCCGCGAGCGAAGGGTTCCTGCCCGCCGACATCGTCGAGCGGGTCGGCGCGCAGCAGCTGGACACGTCCCGGCTCAACGACAGCCTGCGGTTGCGCGGGTACCAGTCGTTCGGCGCCCGGTTCGCCCTGGTGCAGCGGCGGGTCGTGCTCGGCGACGAGATGGGGCTGGGCAAGACGGTCCAGGCCATCGCCGCGATGGCGCACCTGGCGGCCCGCGGCGCCACGCACTTCCTCGTTGTCTGCCCGGCCAGCGTACTGATCAACTGGTCCCGCGAGATCGCCCGGCACTCGACGATCCCGGTCGTCAGCCTGCACGGCGGCGGCCGGGCGCGGGCGGTGGCCCGGTGGCGGGCCCAGGGCGGCGTCGGCGTGGTCACGTTCGGCTCGCTGGGCGCGCTCGGCGCCGGCCACCCCAGGCCCGCACTGCTGGTCGTGGACGAGGCACACTACGTGAAGAACCCCGGCGCGAAGCGGTCGCAGGCCGTCAACCGGGTCGCCGCGCAGTCCGAACGGGTGCTGTTCCTCACCGGTACGCCGATGGAGAACCGGATCGACGAGTTCCGCGCCCTGATCGAACACCTGCGTCCGGACGTCGCCGCCGGCATGGGGCCCGAGCACGCGGCGATCAGCGTCGAGGCGTTCCGGCGCGCGGCCGCCCCGGTGTACCTGCGCCGCAACCAGCCCGACGTGCTCACCGAGCTGCCGGATCTCGTGCAGGTCGACGAGTGGGAGGAGTTCGGCGCCGAGGACGGGGACGCGTACCGGGACGCGGTGCGCGAGGGCAACTTCATGGCGATGCGCCGGGCGGCGTTCGCGGTCCGCCGGCCGCGCGACTCGGCGAAGCTGACCCGCCTGCTGGAGCTGGCCCGGGAGGCGATGGCCAACGGTCGCAAGGTCGTCGTCTTCTCGTACTTCCGCGACGTCCTGAACGTGGTGTGCGCCGCGCTCGGCGCCGACGCCCGCGGCCCGATCACCGGTTCGACGCCGGTCGCCGACCGCCAGCGCATCGTGGACGAGTTCACCGCCTCGAAGAAGCCGGCCGTCCTGGTGTGCCAGATCGAGGCCGCCGGCGTCGGCGTGAACATCCAGGCGGCCTCGGTGGTGATCCTGTGCGAGCCGCAGGTCAAGCCGTCGATCGAGGCCCAGGCGATCGCCCGCGCACACCGGATGGGCCAGGTGCGCACCGTCCAGGTGCACCGCCTGCTGATCGCCGACTCCGTCGACGAGCGCATGATCGAGATCCTCGGCTCGAAGGCCCAGCTCTTCGACGCGTACGTCCGGCACAGCACCATCGCGCAGGCCGCACCCGGCGCCGTGGACATCTCCGAGGTACAACTGGCGCGGATGATCGTGGCGCAGGAGCAGCAACGCCTGTCCGGCGCGCCGGAGCCGTCCCGCCGCTCCGTCTCTTCCACGACGTCAGGTGCGTTGCCATAGCAGGGGCATGTCCTCGCCGGCGGCGTACGCGGTGGCGAGTCGCTATGAGCTACGCGAGAGGTCGTCGAACGACATCTGACGGTCGTCAGCAGCGCAGGAAGGGCCGGCCGCAACATTCGCGGCCGGCCCTTCGCGTGGTCGTCAGGGCTTCGGGGGTGGGGCGGCGTGCTGGTTGGTGCCGGCCACCTGCGCCGCGATCGGCTCGAGGGTGGCGAGGTCGTCGGCGGTCAGGGTCAGGGCCGCGGCGCCGAGGTTCTCCTCCAGGTACTCCCGGTTGCTCGTACCGGGGATCGGCAGCACGCCCAGGCCGTGTGCCTCGGTGCGGGCGATCAGCCACGCCAGGCACACCTGCGCCGGGGTGGCGTCGTACTGCTTGGCCACGCCGCGCACGATGTCGAGCAGGCGCTGGTTGTGGTCCGCGTTCTCGCCCACGAACCGGGACACGATGCTGCGCACGTCGCCCGGCTCGTACGTCGAGGACGACGTGTACGCGCCGCTGAGGAAGCCGCGGCCGAGCGGGCAGTTCGCGACGTACCCGATGCCGAGCTCGGCGCAGGCGGGCACGACGTCGGCCTCGTCGGTGCGGGTGAACAGGGACCATTCCTTCTGTACCGCGGTGATCGGGTGCACCGCGTGCGCCCGGCGGATGTGGGCCTCGTCGAGGTTGGAAAGGCCCAGGTAGCGCACCTTGCCCGCGGCGACGAGCTCCGCCATGGCGCCGACGGTGTCCTCGATCGGGACCTTCGGGTCCGGCACGTGCAGGTAGTACAGGTCGATGTAGTCGGTGCCGAGGCGGGACAGGCTCGCCTCGCAGGCTTCCTTCACGTACTCCGGGTCGGCGCGCAGGCCCTTGAGGCCCCGCGTCTGCGGGTCGCGGACCGGGCCGAACTTCGTGGCCACCACGATCTCCTCGCGGTGGCCCTTGAGGAAGGCGCCGACGAGGCGCTCGTTCTCGCCGATGCCGTAGGTGTCGGCGGTGTCGAACGTGGTCACGCCGAGCTCCAGGGCCCGCTCCATCGTGGCGAGCGACTCCTGGTCGTCGGCCGGGCCGTAGAACTCGCTCATGCCCATGCAGCCGAGGCCGAGCACCGACACCTCGGGGCCGCTGCGGCCGAGTCTGACCGTTCTCATGTGTATCCCTCCTACGTGCCCTTGCCTGCGTCGCCCTACGGCGCGCCGGTGGGATCCCAACCCGGCTGGACCACCAGGTTCCGGTCGAGGCCGTCGAGGACGGCCATGTCGTCGTCGGTCAGTGCGAAGCCGAAGACGTCCGCGTTCGCGGCGATGCGCTGCGGGTTGGTGGAGCGCGGCAGCGGTACCACACCCTTCTGCAACGCCCACCGGATGAGCACCTGCGCGGCGCTGCGGCGGTGCCGGCCGGCGACCGCGGCGACGCCGGGGTCGCGCAGCATCCGGCCCTGCGTCAGCGGGCTGAACGACTGCACGACGATCCCGGCCTGCCGGCAGCGCTCGACCACCGCGGCCCGCGAGCGGTAGCAGAACGGGGAGAGCTCGATCTGGTTGACCGCCGGCGGGTGCTTCGCCACGGCGAGGAGCTCGTCGAGGTGGCGCTCCATGTAGTTGCTCACCCCGATGGCGCGGACCTTGCCCTCCTCGAGCAGCTCCTCCATCACCTGCCAGCTGTCAAGGCGCAGCCGCGGGACGGGCCAGTGGATGAGGTACAGGTCCACGACGTCGACGCCGAGCGCGCGACGGCTGCGCTCGAACGCCGGGCGGACCGAGCCCGCGCCCTGGTCGGAGTTCCACAGCTTGGTGGTGACGAACACGCCGCCGCCGGGCGCGTCGCGCGCGGCCCGGCCGACGTCGGCCTCGTTGCCGTAGATGGACGCGGTGTCGACGTGCCGGTAGCCGGCGTCGACGGCGGCGGCGACCGAGGTGCGCACCTGCCGGCCCGAGAGCTGGAACACGCCGAGGCCGAGGACCGGCATCGGCACCTTGTCGCCGATGACGACGGTGTCGCCGGGGCCGGTCGCGTCGGCGACGGTCATGCGCTCACTCCCGCCACCGCCGGCTCGCCGAACCAGGTGCGCACCGCGGCCCGCGTCTCCTCGTCGTCGGTGCCGACGTAGGCCACGATCCCGTCGGGGCGCACGAGGACGCGCCGGGCGGGCGTTGCCGAAGCCGTCACGAGCCGCAGGCGGTCCGACCAGGCGGCGACGTCGAGGGGCTCGGCGGTGGAGTCGACGAGCAGGCCCTGGCCGTCGCGCAGCAGGTCCGCCGCGTCGGGCAGCCGCCGGCCGAGCAGCTCGTCGTCGCCGGCCGGCATCGCGTACACATCGTCGGTGCTCTGCTCCAGCAGGAAGCGGTGCACGGCGGGGTACCGCAGGAACTCCCCGAACAGCTCGCGGACGTCGCCGACGCAGTCGAACGGGTGCAGCAGCCGCATCTGCGCGCGGGCGTGGCGGGCCAGGCGCGCGCCGACCGGGTGGCGCTCCGCGTGGTACGTGTCGAGCAGGCCCTCCGGCGCCCAGCCCTGCACGGCGGCGGCGAGCTTCCAGCCGAGGTTCACCGCGTCCTGGATGCCGGCGTTGAGCCCCTGCGTGCCGGAGACGAACAGCACGTGCGCGGCGTCGCCGGCGACGAACACGCGGCCCTTGCGGTACTGCGTCGCCAGCCGGGTGTGGTTGCCGTAGCGTGACACCCACCCGGGCGTGACGTCCGGGCGCTCGCCGGTGATGCGCTCGACGGCGTCGAGCAGCTCGTCGCCGGTCGCCGGGGTGCCCGCGGGCGGGCGTTCGCGCTCGAACTCGACGGTCATGAACCGCACCGCGCCCGGCTGCAGCGGCAGCACCGCGAACATGCCGCCGGGGAAGCGGCCGTTGGAGAAGGCCGCCTCCGGGTCGCTCAGCGGCACGTCGCCGATCATGCCGTAGTACGTGTCGCCCTCGGCCGGGAAGTCGATGCCGGCCGCGGACCGCACCGCGCTGAACTCGCCGTCGCAGCCGACGACGTAGGCCGCCTCGAGCGACTCCTCGCCGCCGGCGGTGGCGATCCGCACGCTGACCCCGTCGCCATGGTCGGCCAGGCCGGCCACCCGGGCGCCGCGGCGGATCTCGGCCCCCAGCTCGCGGGCCCGCGCCTCCAGCAGCGCCTCCGTGCGCCACTGCGGGAACGCGTACGTCTGGTCCTCGGGGCCGGCCGACGCGACGTCGAGCCACATCATCGCGAACGGCGTGCGCGGCCACACCGGCAGCCGGGCGACGCCGGCCTCGTCCAGCAGCCCGCGCTGCCGGAACACCTCCAGCGTGCGGCCGTGCATGCCCATGCCCTGCGACACGGTGGCCGGCTCGGCCCGCTCCTCCACGACGACGGCGCGGACCCCCATGAGCCCGAGCTCGCCGGCGAGCATGAGGCCGGTCGGCCCGCCGCCCGCGATCACCACGGTACTGCTCATCGTTGCGTGTGCTCCTTCGGCTGTCGTTGGCGCCGCCTACGATCGCAGCGCACGGGTACCAACGAGGTCCCCGCCCGGTCGATCACTTTTATCCCGGGTGAGCCCGAGCCGGGCCATGGAAGTGGAAGCCACACGTGGCCGCGGCGGTGCGCGGCGTACACGAGCGTGGTCGGCACGTCGGTGACCAGCGCGGCGCCGCCCTCGTCGAGGGCATGGAACTCCCACGGCGCGCCGCTCTCGGCCAGGGCCGCGGCGACCAGCCGGAACGTGGTGTTGACCCGCAACGACTTCGCGCCCGGCACGACGATGCCCTGCGCCGACGCGAGGGCCTCCGACAGGTGCGAGCGCTGCCGCATCAGCACCATGAGCGGACGGGCGCCGCCGGCGACGAGGGCCGCCGCGTGCCGGACCGCGGCGACGCCGCACTCACGGTCGTCGACGATCACGCAGACGCGCGGCTGCGGCGGCGGGGCGCCCGTCTTGGAGTGCACGGTGTCCGGCCGACCGGCGTTCCCGTCCGTCTGCATGTCCGCACCGTGCTCGTCGCCGCTAACGGCGGCCTTGCGGCCCGCTAAAGCAAGTCGTGGCTTAGGCCAGCTTTAGCGGCCGCAACCACGATGAGGCGTACGGCGTACAGCATCTGCGAACGGGAAGGGGCAGCATGGAGCGCCCGGACGTGCGGATCCTCTCCGCGGCGAGCACCCTGCCGGGGCAGCCGGTCGACAACGGCGCCCTGGCCCGCCGGTTCCGCATGGACCCGGTGTGGACGCAGTGGGTCGACGCGTTCGTCGGCACCCGCAACCGGCACCTGTCCATCGACCTGGCCACCGGCGAGGTGCGCCAGAGCCTGGCCGACCTGGCCGCGAGCGCCGGGCAGCGGGCCCTGGCCGGGGCCGGGATCGACGCGGCCGACGTCGACGTCGTCGTCATGGGCACGGCGACCCCGGACACGCTGATGCCGGCCACCGTCAACGTCGTCGCCGACCGGCTCGGCATCGACGGCGTGCCGACCTACCAGCTGCAGTCCGGCTGCGCCGGCGCCGTGCAGGCGCTCGACGTCGCCTGCCGGATGCTGGCCGGCGGCGCCCGCACCGCCCTGGTCCTGGCCGGCGACGTCTCCACGAAGTACTTCGACCTCGGCGTCGACCTGCGCAAGCTGCCCAGCGCCGAGCTCGTCAACGTGGTCCTCTTCGGCGACGCGGCCGGCGCCGCCGTGCTCTCCACCGAGCCCGTCGCGCACTCGACCGCGATCCGCGGCCTGCTCAACCGGCTCACCGGCAAGGGACGGGCGCCCGGGCACACGCTCGACTGGTTCGGGCCGGCCGACCGCACGTCGCAGCGCCCGGCGGCCGTCGAGGACTTCAAAGCCATTGAGCAGTCGGTACCCGTCATGGCCGTCGAAATCCTCAAGGAGCTGCTCGAGGAGCTCGGCTGGCACCGCACCGACGTCGACTACCTGTTGCCGCCGCAGCTGTCCGGCCGCATGACCGCCCGCATCGTCGAGCAGCTCGACCTGCCGGTCGCCACCGAGATCTCCTGCGTCGTGGACACCGGCAACACCGGCAACGCCCTGCCGTTCCTGCAAATCGAGCAGGCGCTGTCGAAGATGGCGCCCGGCGACCGGGCCCTCGGCATCGCCGTCGAGTCCAGCAAGTGGATCAAGGCCGGCTTCGCGCTGGAGAGGTGCTGAGGCGACATGGATCTCCTTGCCGAGTACCCGGACCTGCCGGCCCGCCTCGCCGAGGCCGGCCCCGACGAGCTGCTGCGCACCGGGCGGCTGCTGCAGCGCATCGACCCCGCCGACCTGCGCGCCAAGCACCCGTCGCTGCCGGCCGTCTCCGCGGCGATCGTCGGGCACGGCACCCTCGCCACGCTGCGCACCGCGCTGACCGCCGAGGCCGCCCGGCACGGGCTCGTGCTCGAGGCCACCGTCGGGGACTTCGACGGCTACGTGTTCGACCTCGGGGATCCGGGCAGCACGGTGTACCAACGGCAACCCCAGATCGTGCTGTGCGCCCTGGACGCCGAAGAGGTCTTCGCGAACCTCGAGCCCGGCTGGACCGCCGAGGACGCCGGCGCGGCCGCCGAGGCGCTCGCCGGGCGGGTCGCCGGCCTCGCCGAGCACTACGTCGCGCACGGCACCGGCGTGCTCGTGCTCAACACCGTGCCGCTGCCGGCGATCCACGCACACCAGCTCGTCGACTACCGCTCCCGCGCCCGGCTCGGCATCGCCTGGCGGGCGGCCAACACCCGCCTGCTCGAGCTCGCCGCCACCGACCCGCGCATCGTCGTGCTCGACCTCGACCCGATCGCCGCCGAGGGCATCGCCGTGCACGACCCGCGGATGAGCACCTACGCCAAGGCGCACCTGTCCGACGCGCTGCTGCTGCGCTACGCCCGGCAGGCCGGGCACCTGTGCCGCGCGCTGGCCGGCCGGACCCGCAAGGTGCTCGCCCTCGACCTCGACAACACCGTGTGGGGCGGGGTCCTCGGCGACGACGGGATCGACGGGATCGAGGTCCACGAGACGTACCGCGGCGAGGCCTTCCGCGCCTTCCAGCGCGTCGCCCGCCAGCTGGGCACCCAGGGCGTCCTGCTCGCCGCGGTGAGCAAGAACGACCTCGAGCCGGTGCAGCAGGCCCTGCGCGAGCACCCCGGCATGACGCTGCGCGAGGACGACTTCGCCCACGTCACCGCGAACTGGCAGCCCAAGAGCGACAACCTGGCCCGCCTCGCCGAGACGCTCAACCTCGGCCTGGACGCGTTCGTCTTCGCCGACGACAGCCCCTACGAGTGCGGCCTCGTGCGCGCCGAGCTGCCGCAGGTCGCCGTCGTCCAGCTCGACGACGAACCGGCCCGGCACGTGACGAAGCTGCTGCGCGACGGCTGGTTCGACGCCCTCGACGTCACCGCCGAGGACCGGGCCCGCACCGCGCTCTACCGCCAGGAGGCCCAGCGCAGCAGTTTCCTGCAGCGCTTCGACTCCATCGAGGAGTACCTCGCCGGCCTCGAGGTCACCGTCGCCTTCGACGCGGCCCGCGCCGAGCACGTGCCCCGGCTGTCGCAGATCACGCTGCGCACCAACCAGTTCAACCTCACCACGCAGCGGCTGCAGCAGTCCGACGTCCGGGCCCGCCTCGACGACCCGGCCCACCTGGTGCTCACCATCCACGCCGGCGACCGCTTCGGCGACAACGGCCTCGTCGGCGCCGTGTTCGCCCGCCGCAGCGCCGACCGGCTCGACATCGACAACATGCTGCTGAGCTGCCGCGTCTTCGCCCGCGGCATCGAGCAGACCTGCCTGGCCGCGCTGCTGCGCCACGCCCGGGCGACCGGCGTCCGCGAGGTGCACGCGGGATACGTCGCCACCGCCAAGAACGGCAACGTCCGCGACCTCTTCCCGTCGTACGGGTTCGCCGTGGCCACCGACGACGGCGCGAGCCGCACCTTCCGCCACGACCTGACCGACGTGATCGAGCCGGCGCCACACGTGCGGCTCGTCACCCAGCTGGAGGGAGCCAGCCGGTGAAGACCTTCGAGGAGTTCGTCGGGCTGCTGCAGGAGGAGCTCGGCCTGCCGATCACGCTCGAGCAGGCCGGCGGCTCGCTCGACGCCGTGCCCGGCTGGGACTCGATGCACCTGCTGACCGTGCTCGTGCTGCTGGAGCGCCAGAGCAGCCGGCAGATCTCCATGCCGGCGGTGCTGGAGGCCGGCAGCCTGCGCGACATCTACGACCTGGCGGCGGCGGCATGAGCGTCGCGCCGCTGGCCCGGCAGCGCCGGCACACGCTGTTCTTCCTCAACGAGATCCGCGACTTCTCGCCGGTGTTCCTCGACACCGACGTCGACATGACGAACGTGCGGCGCCACCGCGGCGGCCCCGTGCGCTACTCCATCGTCAGCTACGTGCTGCACACCGCCGCCGCCGTCCTGGCCAAGCACCCGGACGCCAACGCGGCGGTCACCGGGCGGATCCGGCCCCGCATCGCGTACCACGACCGTGTCCACGGCAAGCTCACCCTGGACCGCACCATCGACGGCCGCCGTGTCGTGCTCGCCGCCGTCCTGCCCGACCTCGACCTCGCCGGCCTCGACGACATCCAGCGCCAGGTCGAGCACTACCGCGACGGCGACCCCGACCGCATGCCCGAGTTCGCCGGCGTCCGCGCCCTGCACCGCCTCCCGGCGACCGTCGGCTCGATGGCGTTCCGCCGCACCGTCCGCCCGCTGCGCACCCGAGCCCAGCGCGTCGGCACCTTCGCCGTCACCTCGCTCGGCCACCGCCCGGTGCAGAGCTTCCACTCCGTCGGCGGCACCACCGTCACCCTCGGCCTCGGCCAGATCGCCGACCGCCCGGTCGTGCGCGACGGCGCCGTCGCCATCGCGCCGCTCATGCGCCTGAGCCTCGCCTTCGACCACCGGGTCATCGACGGCGCCGAGGCCGCCGACGTGCTCACCGAGATCAAGGACGGGCTGGAGGGCTACGGTGCCTGACGTCGAGGAGCTCAAGCAGTTCGTGACCGTGCACGCCGGGACGCAGAACATCCCGCCGAGCCGCTACCTGCCGCTGCTGGAACGCATCCGCACCGACGAGGACGGCGCACCGGGCTCGTGGACCGCCGAGTGGTCCCGCGAGGCCGAGCGCTGGGCCGGTGAGGGCGACCTGCTGCGCGCCAGCCGCCACTACGCCATGGCCCGCTTCCCGTACCCTGACGGCCCGGCCCGCCAGGAGGCGCTGCGCCGCTGCGTGTCCACATTCGACGAGTGGCGGCGCGCGAACACCGCCATCGAGCGCCACGCCGTCGACACCGGCGCCGGCACCGTGCACTGCCTCACCACCCCGCTGCGGCCCGGCGGCCGGCGCCCCGTCCTGCTCGTCATGGGCGGCATCGTCACCGTCAAGGAACAGTGGGCGCCGATCCTGCTGCAGGCCGGCCGCCTCGGCATGCACGGCGTCGTCGCCGAGATGCCCGGCGTCGGCGAGAACACCACCCGCTACGGCGCCGACAGCTGGCGGCAGATCACCGCCGTCCTCGACAGCATCGGCCAGTACCTCGACGTCTCCGAGACCTACCTCGTGGCGCTGAGCTTCAGCGGCCACATGGCGCTGCGCTGCGCCACCACCGACGAGCGCATCCGCGGCATCGTCACCTCCGGCGCGCCGGTCTCCGACTTCTTCACCGACGCCGGGTGGCAGGCGCGGCTGCCGAGGATCACCGTCGACACCCTCACCCACCTCACGGGCATGAAGGAGGCGGCGCTGTTCGCGCAGCTGCCCGCCTGGCGCCTCGACGAGCCGCTGCTGGACGCCCTCGACATCCCGGTGCACTACCTCGCCAGCCGCCGCGACGAGATCATCCCCGCCGCGGACCCCGCGCTGCTGCGCCGGCACCTGCGCCGCTTCCACCTCATGGAGCACGACGACGTGCACGGCTCGCCCAACCACGTCCTCGAGTCCCGCCTGTGGGTCGTGCTGTCGCTGCTGCGCATGCGCCGCGCCCGCGCCGCGCAGCGGGCCGTCCTCGGCCTGCTGCTGGGCGCCGCCCGCGCCGGCTCACACCTGCGCCGGGCGCCGCGATGAGCGGTCCGCAGCGGAGCGGAGGGGCCGCGAACAATATGCACAGCTTTGGCTCAGGCCGGCACCGGAGCGAAGCGGAGGTGACGGCATGAGCGGGTACCTGACGCGTGAGCCCGGTCCCGGTGACGCGCTGCGCCTGTTCTGCTTTCACCATGCGGGCGGCGCCGCCTCGGTGTACTCGCCCTGGCCGGCCCGGCTCGCACCCGCCGTGACCGTGCTGCCGGTGCAGCTGCCCGGCCGCGAGACCCGCCGGCGCGAGCCGCGCCTGCGCGACATGGCGACGCTCGTCGAGCGCCTCGAGGAGCACCTCGACCCGTTCCTGGACCGGCCGTTCGCGTTCTACGGCCACAGCATGGGCGCGCTGGTCGCGTTGCGGATGACCCTGCAGCGGTACCGCATGAGCCGCACCACACCGGTCCAGCTCCTCGTGGCGGCGTTCCCCGCACCGCACCTCCCGCAGGCCGCGGTCCCGCCCGCCGACATCCCCGACGACGACCTGCTGCGCTGGATGACCGGCATCGGCGGCATCTCCCCGGCCCTGCTGCGCTACCCGGAGTGGGTGCGCACCGCGACCGACCTGGTCCGCGACGACCTGGCCCTGTGCCGCAGCGGCCGCCTCGCCGCCCCGGTTTCGCTGCCATGCTTCGTGCACGCCTTCTACGGCACCACGGACCCGCTGATGAGCCCGCAGTCGGCGCTGGCCTGGCGGCCGTACGGCGGCGCCGGTTTCGCGGTCCACCCCGTGCCGGGCGGCCACCTGTTCCACCACGAGTCCGCCGCGGCCCTGCTGCCGCGCCTGCACGCGCTGCTCTCCACGAGCCCCGAGCTGCTCCGGCTTTAGCGCGTTGGAAGAGGCTCGTTAGCCGTCCCCGGCAGGCTGTTGTCACGTCCGATCTGAGGGGGAAGTACCGATGCCGAGCAAGCGTGATCCGGTCGACGAGCCGATCGCCGTGATCGGCCTCGCGTGCCGGCTCCCCGGCGCCCCGGACCCGGAGGCGTTCTGGCGCCTGCTCGCCGGCGGCGTCGACGCGGTCACGGAGGTGCCCGAGGACCGCTGGACCGCCCGCGCCGACGGCGCCGACGCCGCCCCCGAGATCCGCTTCGGCGCGTTCCTCGACGACATCGCCGGCTTCGACGCCGCCTTCTTCGGCATCAGCCCGCGCGAGGCGACCACGATGGACCCGCAGCAGCGCCTGGTGCTGGAGCTCGCCTGGCAGGCCGTCGAGGACGCCGGCATCCGCCCCGCCGACCTGTCCGGCTCCGACACGTCGGTCTTCGTCGGCTCGATCTGGGACGACTACGCCCACCTGCTCTTCCGCGCCGCGGGCGGCATCACCCCGCACACCATCACCGGCGTGCACCGCAGCATCCTCGCCAACCGCGTCTCCTACTCGCTCGGCCTGCGCGGCCCGAGCGCGACCGTCGACACGGGACAGTCCTCGTCCCTGGTCGCGGTCCACCTCGCCTGCGAGACCCTGCGCCGGGGCGAGGCCTCCCTCGCGCTGGCCGGCGGCGTCAACCTCAACATCCTGTACCAGAGCACCGAGGCCTGCGCCCGCTTCGGCGGCCTGTCCCCGGACGGCCGCTGCCACACCTTCGACGCCCGCGCCAACGGCTACGTCCGCGGCGAGGGCGGCGGCCTGGTCCTGCTCAAGCCCCTCGCGAAGGCCGTGGCCGACGGCGACCGCATCGCGTGCGTGATCCGCGGCAGCGCCGTGAACAACGACGGCGCCACCGACGGCCTGACGGTCCCCGGCCGCGAGACCCAGGAGCGGGTCCTGCGCACGGCCTACGAGCGCGCCGCGGTCGCACCGCAGTCCGTCCAGTACGTCGAGCTCCACGGCACCGGCACGCCCGTCGGCGACCCGATCGAGGCGGCCGCGCTGGGCGCCGCGGTCGGCGTCCCCGGCACCGCCACCGGCCCCTTGCTGGTCGGCTCGGCCAAGACCAACGTCGGCCACCTCGAGGCCGCAGCCGGCATCGTCGGCCTGCTCAAGGTCGCCCTGAGCATCCGCAACCGGCAGCTGCCGCCGAGCCTCAACTTCGCCACGCCGAACCCCGCCATCGCCCTGGACGCACTCAACCTGCAGGTCCAGACGTCGTCGGGCCCGTGGCCGCGCCCCGACGAGCCCCTGGTCGCCGGCGTCAGCTCGTTCGGCATGGGCGGCACCAACTGCCACGTCGTGCTGTCCTCCCCGCCGGCCTCGTCGCCTGCGTCGGTGGCACCGGCAGCCGGTGTGGTGTTGCCGGTGTCGGCGCGCTCGGCCGCGGCCCTGCGCGCTTACGGCACCGCGCTCGCCGAGTCCCTCGGCCCCGACGCGCATCTGGCCGCGGTTGCCCGCACCCTCGCCGGTCGTTCGCTGTTCGAGCACCGCGCGGCGGTCACCGCCCCGGACGTCGACACCGCCCGCGAGGCCCTGCACGCCCTCGGTTCGGGCCTGCCGCACCCGGCGTTGACGACGGGCGTCGTCGGTTCGTCGCGCCCGCGGGTGGCGTTCGTGCTCTCCGGTCAGGGCAGTCAACGTCCGGAGATGGGTCGCAAGTTGTACGCGGAGCAGCCCGTCTTCGCCGCGGCGTTGGACGAGGTCTGCGCGGAGCTGGACCGTCTGCTGCCCGAACCGTTGCTGCCGGTCATGTTCGGAACAGATGTTCCGAACCTGCACAGCACGCGGTTCACACAGCCGGCCCTGTTCGCCTACCAGGTCGCCCTGTTCCGGCTGCTGGACTCGTTCGGCGTGCGGCCCGACGTCCTGATCGGACACTCGATCGGCGAGATCACGGCCGCGTACCTGGCGGGCGTCATGTCGCTGCCGGACGCGGCCCGGCTGGTCACCTCCCGCGGTGCGTTGATGGGCGACATCACGACGTCCGGTGCGATGACGGCGGTGCGGGCCTCGCGCGAGGTGGTGGAGGGGTTCCTCGTCGACGGTGTCGAGATCGCGGCGGTGAACAGCCCGGCGAGCACGGTCATCGCCGGCGAACCGGATGCGGTGGATGCGGTGGCGGCGCGGATGTCGCAGTTCCGCACCCGGCGGTTGACGGTGTCGCACGCGTTCCACACCGCGCAGATGGAGCCGATGCTGGAGGCGTTCGGCTCGGTGGCGCGGTCGGTGACGTTCACGGCGCCGGCGATCCCGGTGGTGTCGAACCTGACCGGGACCACCGATGCGGATATCACGGATCCGGCGTACTGGGTGCGGCACGTCCGTCACGCCGTGGACTTCGCCGGCGGGGTCGCGGGGGCTGCTGCGGAGGTTTATGTCGAGTTGGCGCCGGCGCCCACGCTGATGGCGATGGTCAGCGAGACCGCGCCGGATGCGGCCGTCATCTCCGTCAACGACCACAACCTCTACCAGGCGCTGGCCGCGGTGCAGGTGTCCGCGGCCGAGGTGGACTGGCACCATCCGGACGCGGAGCCGGTCTCGCTGCCCACCTATCCGTTCCAGCGCGAGCCGTACTGGATCGGGCTCGAACCCGCCGCCCTGCTGGAGACCGCCGCGCCGCGACGCCGGCGGGCCGGCGCCGCCGGCGCGGGGCAGCGGATGCTCGACCTCGTCCGGACCACCGTGGCGATCGTCCTCGGCCACGTCACGAGCGACGCCGTGCACGTCGACCGGCCCTTCAAGGACCTCGGCTTCGACTCCTACAGCGCCGTCGAGCTGCGCGACCGCCTCCGCGCCACGACCGGGCTCGCACTGTCGCCGACGCTCACCTTCGACCACCCGACCCCGGCGCTCGTCGCCGCCCACCTGGTCGAGCTCTCCGGGGGCGCTGCCGCCGCCGAAGCACCGGTCGCAGCCGTCGCGGCGGCCGACGAGCCGATCGCGATCGTCGCGATGAGCTGCCGCTACCCGGGCGGCGTCGACTCGCCCGAGGCGCTGTGGCGGCTCGTCGCCGAGGCCCGCGACGCCATCTCCGGCTTCCCGGCCGAGCGCGGTTGGGACCTCGACGCCCTCTACGACCCGCAGCCCGGCACGCCCGGGCGCACCTACACCGCCAGCGGCGGCTTCCTGCACGACGCCGACCGGTTCGACCCGGCGTTCTTCGGCATCAGCCCGCGCGAGGCGGCCGCGATGGACCCGCAGCAGCGGCTGCTGCTGGAGACGGCGTGGGAGGCGCTCGAACGCGGCGGCATCGTGCCCGCCGCCCTGCACGGCAGCGCCACCGGCGTCTTCGTCGGCGCCATGACGCAGGACTACGGCCCGCGGCTGCACGACCCGGCCGGCGGCTTCGACGGGTACCTGCTCACCGGCACCACCGCCAGCGTCGCCTCCGGCCGGCTCGCGTACACTCTCGGCACGCACGGCCCCGCCGTCACCGTCGACACGGCCTGCTCGTCGTCGCTCGTCGCCCTGCACCTGGCCGCGCAGGCGCTGCGCAACGGCGAGTGTGACCTGGCCCTGGCCGGCGGCGCGACCGTGATGGCCAACCCCGGCATGTTCGTCGAGTTCAGCCAGCAGCGCGGCCTGTCGCCCGACGGCCGCTGCAAGGCCTTCGCCGAGGCCGCCGACGGCACCGGCTGGGCCGAGGGCGTCGGCATGCTGGTCCTCGAGCGCGTCTCCGACGCCCGCCGCAACGGCCACCCCGTCCTCGCGGTCATCCGCGGCAGCGCGATCAACCAGGACGGCGCCAGCAACGGCCTCACCGCACCGAACGGCCCCGCACAGGAGCGCGTCATCCGCCAGGCCCTCGCCGGCGCCGGCCTCACACCGTCCGATGTGGACGTCATCGAGGCGCACGGCACCGGCACCCGGCTCGGCGACCCGATCGAGGCCCAGGCGCTCATCGCCACCTACGGCCGGGACCGCCCCGAGGACCGCCCGGTCCGGCTCGGCTCGCTCAAGTCGAACATCGGCCACACCCAGGCCGCCGCCGGCGTCGGCGGCGTCATCAAGATGGTCATGGCGATGCGCCACGGCGTCATGCCGCGCACCCTGCACGTCGACCGCCCCACCTCGCACGTCGACTGGGCCGCGGGCAGCATCGAGCTGCTGACCGAGGCACGCCCGTGGCCGTCGGACACCCCGCGGCGGGCGGCGGTGTCGTCGTTCGGCATCAGCGGCACCAACGCGCACGCCATCATCGAGCAGCCCGCCGATGCTCCTGCGGCGCCCGCTGCCGCGGCGCCCGCCGACTGGGTGCGTCCCTTCGTGCTCTCGGCGCGGGACGGTGCGGCGCTCGCCGAGCAGGCGGTGCGGTTGCGCGCGCTCGTCGCCGGCGACCCTGCGCCCGCCCTGCCGGACGTCGCCGCCGCCCTGACCGCCACCCGGTCCGCGTTCGAGCGCCGCGCGGTGCTCGTCGCGGCCGACCGCGGCGAGGTCCTCGAGGGACTCGACGCCCTGGCCGGCGGGCACCCGCATCCCGGCGTCGTCACGGGTACCGTATCCGGAGACGAACGGGCGGTGTTCGTCTTCCCCGGACAGGGCTCCCAGTGGCCGGCCATGGCCCGCGCGCTGCTGGACACCGAGCCCGTGTTCGCCGAGCGGCTCACCGAGTGCGCCGCGGCGCTGGCCCCGCACATCGACTGGTCGCTGCTCGACGTCCTGCGCGGCACCGAGGACGCACCGTCGCTCGACCGCGTCGACGTCGTCCAGCCCGCGCTCTTCGCCGTGATGGTGTCCCTGTCCGGCCTCTGGCGCGCCTACGGCGTCGAACCCTCCGCCGTCATCGGCCACTCGCAGGGCGAGATCGCCGCCGCGTACGTCTGCGGCGCCCTCTCCCTGCCCGACGCCGCCCGCGTCGTCGCCCTGCGCAGCCGGGCGTTGAAGGCCCTCGCCGGCCGCGGCGGCATGGTCTCCCTGGCCCTGCCCGTCGACCGCGCCCGCACGCGCATCGCGCCGTGGTCCGACCGCCTGAGCATCGCCACCGTCAACGGCCCGTCCTCGACCGTGGTCTCCGGCGACGACGAGGCCCTCGACGAGCTGATGGCGGCCTGCGCCGCCGACGACGTCCGCGCCCGCCGCATCCCCGTCGACTACGCCTCCCACTCCGCACACGTCGAGCTCATCCGCGACGAGCTGCTGCAGACCCTGGCCGGCCTGGAGCCGCGCCGCTGCGACATCCCGTTCTGCTCGACCGTCGCCGGCGACTTCATCGACACCGAGACCCTCGATGCCGAGTACTGGTACCGCAACCTGCGCGTCACCGTCGAGTTCGAACGGGCCACCCGCACCCTGCTTGCCCACGGCTACCGCACGTTCGTCGAGTCGAGCCCCCACCCGGTGCTCGCGATCGGCCTGCAGGAGACCTTCGACGCCGCCGCCGTCACCGCGGCCGCCGTACCGTCCCTGCGCCGCGACGAGGGCGACCGCCGCCGCTTCCTGCAGTCTCTCGCGCAGGCCCACGCCAACGGCGTCCCCGTGGACTGGGCGCCCGCTCTGGGCGAGGGCCCGTTCGCCACGGTGCCGCTGCCCACGTACCCGTTCCAGCGCCAGCGCTACTGGCTCGACACCCCGAGGCCCGTTGCCCGCCTGTCCGGCGTCGGCCTGGAGACCGTCGACCACCCGCTGCTGGGCGCCCTGGTGCGCACCGCCGACGGCGACGGCCTGGTCCTGACGGGCCGGATCTCGCTGCAGACGCACCCGTGGCTGGCCGATCATGCGGTACTGGACCGAGTCCTCCTCCCCGGCACCGCCATGGTCGAGCTCGCCCTGACGGCCGGCGCGCATTGCGGCGCGCCGGTGCTGTCCGAGCTGACCCTGCACGACCCGCTCGTCATCCCCGAGCGCACCGCCGTCCACCTCCAGGTCACGGTTTCGCCGGAGCAGGACGACACCCACTGCGCGGTGGCCCTGTACTCCCGCGCCGAACCGACCCCGGACGACGACTCCACGGCCCCCTGGACCCGCCACGCCACCGGCACCCTCGCACCCTCCGCCGAACGCCCCGCGGCTCCCGTCGCCTGGCCGCCGGCGGGCGCCGACCCGGTCGACGTCGCCGGGCTCTACGACGCCCTCGCCGTCCGCGGCTACCAGTACGGCCCGGTCTTCCAGGGACTGCGCTCGGCGTGGCGCTCCGACTCCACCGTGTACGCCGAGATCGCCCTCGACGACGCCGACCGCGACGACCGCTTCGCCGTGCACCCCGCGTTGCTCGACGCCGCCCTGCACCCGGTCGTCGGCCTGCTCGGCGCGCCGGACGGCCCGCCGCGCCTGCCGTTCAGCTTCGCCGAGGTGTCCGTCGACGGCACGGCCGGCGGCTCGCTGCGGGTGGCGATCACCCCGATCGACGCCGACTCGGTCCGGATCGTCGCCGCCGACGACACCGGCGCCGTCGTCACCACGATCGGCACGCTGCTGCTGCGGGCGCTCGACCCCGCGCAGCTTCGCGGATCCGCCCGCGGCCTGTACACGGTCGACTGGAAGCCCGTCTCCGGTCCGGCCGCGCCGGCGATGACGGTCGTGGCACCGGCGCTGCGCCGGGCCGATGACGGCGACGTCCTCGCGGCGGTGCGGGAGAACCTCGCGACGGTGCTCGGCCTGCTGCAGGAGTCGACCGCCGAGACGATGCTGGTGCTGACGTCCGGTGCCGTCGGGGTCCTGGACGGCGAGGTGCCCGATCCGGCCGTGGCGCCCTGCTGGGGACTGCTGCGCAGCGCCCAGGCCGAGCAGCCGGACCGGATCGTGGTGGTCGACGCCGCCGCGGCGCCCGAATCCGTTCCGGCGGGAGAGCCCCACCTCGCGTTCCGGGACGGCGTGGCCTACGCCCCGCGGTTGGTGCAGCACACACCGGACGGGGCGGCGGCGCCACTCGATCCCGGCCACACGGTGCTCATCACCGGCGGCACGGGCGGCCTCGGCGCGCTGACGGCCCGGTATCTGGTTGCCGCGCACGGTGTCCGGCACCTGCACCTGGTGAGCCGCCGAGGTTTGGACGCGCCCGGCGCGGCCGATCTCGCCGCGGGACTGACCGACCTCGGTGCGGTCACGGTGGCGGTGTCGGCGTGTGATGTCAGCGATCGAGACCAGTTGGCATCCCTCCTCGACGAGGTCCGGGCGGCGCGGCCGCTGGGCGCGGTCGTGCACACCGCGGGGGTGTTGCGTGACGCAACGATCGCGAACCTGACCTCCGGCGATGTCGAGACGGTCCTGGCCGCGAAGGCGGACGCCGCCTGGCATCTGCATCAGCTGACGGCCGGCGATGACCGGCTGACGCACTTCGTGCTCTACAGCTCCGTCACGGCCAACGTGGGGAACGCCGCACAGGGCAACTACGCCGCCGCGAACGGCTTCCTCGACGCGCTGGCCTCGATCCGGCGCGCGAAGGGGCTGCCGGCGACGTCCATCAACTGGGGGCTCTGGCAGAGCGCGTCGGGCATGACCGGGCACCTCGGCGACATGGACCGGCAGCGGCTGCAGCGCACCGGCCTCGCGGCACTGAGCAACGAGCAGGGGCTCGCGCTGCTCGGCCGGGCTATCACGGGTACCGAATCCAATGTCACCGCCACCAACCTCCATCCGGCCGCGGCGAGCCCGGCCACGATCCTGGCCGGCCTCATCAGGCCTCGGCGCCGAACCGTTCGGCCGGCCGGCGATCTCGCCGACCCGCGGGCGCTGCTCGACCTCGTGCGGGCCGAGGTCGCCGCGGTACTCGGCCACGCCGGCGGCGACTCCGTCGACGTCGAGCGCGCGTTCAAGGACCTCGGCTTCGACTCGCTCACCGCGATCGAGCTGCGCAACCGCCTCAACACGGCGACCGGCCGGCGCCTGCCCGCCACGCTGATCTTCGACCACCCGACGCCGTCGGCCGTCACGCGGTACCTGATGGCCCAGCTCCTCGGCGAGACCGCCACGGCCGCCAGGGTCACCGCCGCGGCCGCGTCCGACGAGCCGATCGCGATCGTCGGCATCGGCTGCCGGTACCCGGGCGGCGTGACCTCACCCGACGGCCTCTGGGCGCTGGCCGCCGCCGGCGTCGACGCCATCGGCGACTTCCCGTCCGATCGGGGCTGGGACGTGGATCGCCTGTACGACCCGGACCCCGACGCGACCGGCAGGACGTACACGCGCCACGGCGGTTTCCTGCTGGACGCGGCCGAGTTCGACGCGGAGTTCTTCGGCATCAGCCCGCGCGAGGCTTTGGCGATCGACCCGCAGCAGCGGCTGCTGCTGGAGACGGCGTGGGAGGCGATCGAGCACGCGGGCATCGACCCGCACTCGTTGCGCGGCACCGCGAGCGGGGTGTTCGCCGGCCTGATGTACCACGACTATGCCGGCCGCCTCCACGCCGTGCCCGGCAACCTCGAGGGCTACATGCTGACCGGCAACCAGGCGAGCGTGGCGTCGGGCCGGGTCGCGTACACCTTCGGCCTGGAGGGCCCGGCGGTCACCGTCGACACCGCGTGCTCGTCGTCGCTCGTGGCCCTGCACCTGGCCGCACAGTCCCTGCACCGCGGCGAGTGCGACCTGGCCCTGGCCGGCGGCGTGGCCATCATGGCGAGCCCCGACATCTTCGTCGAGTTCTCCCGGCAGCGCGGCCTCTCCCCGGACGGCCGCTGCCGCTCCTTCGGCGCCGGCGCCAACGGCACCGGCTGGTCCGAGGGCGTCGGCATGGTCCTGCTGGAGCGCGTGTCGGACGCCCAGCGCAACGGCCACCCGGTCCTGGCGCTGATCCGCGGCACCGCCGTCAACCAGGACGGCGCCAGCAACGGTCTGACGGCCCCGAACGGCCCGTCCCAGGAGCGCGTCATCCGCCAGGCCCTCGCAGCCGCCGGCCTGACGCCGTCCGACGTCGACGCGGTCGAGGCGCACGGCACCGGCACCACGCTGGGCGACCCGATCGAGGCGCAGGCGCTGCTGGCGACGTACGGCGCTGAACGACCCGCCGACCGCCCGCTCCTGCTGGGCTCCCTGAAGTCCAACATCGGCCACACCCAGTCGGCGGCCGGCGTCGCCGGGGTCATCAAGATGGTGATGGCGATGCGCCACGGCGAGCTGCCGCGCACGCTGCACGCCGACGAGCCGAACCCGCACATCGACTGGTCCGGCGGCCACGTCCGGCTGCTCACGGAGCCTTCGCCCTGGCCCGACCTGGGCCGCCCGCGCCGCAGCGCGGTGTCGTCGTTCGGCATCAGCGGCACCAACGCGCACGTCATCCTGGAGCAGGCCCCCGAGCCGTCGCCGGCGTCGGCCACCCTGCCCAAGCCGGTCCTGCCGATCTCGGCCCGTTCGACGGCGGCCCTGCACGCGTACGGCGCCCGGCTCGGCGACTGGCTCCGCCCCGACACCGACCTGACCGCCGTGGCCCGCAACCTGGCCGGGCGCACGCCCTTCGAGCACCGCGCGGCGATCGCGGCCCCGGACCTGGACACGGCGCGTGCTGCCCTCCGCGCGTTGTCCTCCGGGGGCTCGCACCCGGCGTTGTCGACGGGCGTCGTCGGCTCGTCGCGCCCGCGGGTGGCGTTCGTGCTCTCCGGTCAGGGCAGTCAACGTCCGGAGATGGGTCGCAAGTTGTACGCGGAGCAGCCCGTCTTCGCCGCTTCGTTGGACGAGGTCTGCGCGGAGCTGGACCGTTCGCTGCCCGAACCGTTGATGCCGGTCATGTTCGGAACAGATGTTCCGCAGCTGCACAGCACCCGGTTCACCCAACCCGCGTTGTTCGCCTACCACGTCGCCCTGTTCCGCCTCCTGGACTCCTTCGGTGTGCGCCCGGATGTCCTGATTGGACATTCGATCGGTGAGCTCACGGCCGCGTATCTGGCGGGTGTGATGTCGCTGCCGGACGCGGCTCGGCTGGTGACCTCGCGTGGGGCGTTGATGGCCGACATCACGACCGCGGGTGCGATGACCGCAGTGCAGGCGCCTCGGGAGGTCGTTGCAGGCTTCCTGGTTGACGGTGTGGAGATCGCGGCGGTGAACAGTCCGAGGAGCACGGTGATTGCGGGTGCTCCGGATGCTGTGGATGCGGTGGCGGCGCGGATGTCGCAGTTCCGGACGCGGCGGTTGACGGTGTCGCATGCGTTCCACAGTGCGCAGATGGAGCCGATGCTGGACGCGTTCGGTGAGGTGGCTGCTGCTGTGGCGTTGCGTTCGCCGGCGATTCCGGTGGTGTCGAATCTGACCGGGACCGCCGATGCGGATATCACGGATCCGGTCTATTGGGTACGGCATGTTCGTCACGCGGTGGACTTTGCGGGTGGGGTCGCGGGGGCGGCGGCTGGGGTTTATGTTGAGTTGGCGCCGGCGCCCACGTTGATGGCGATGGTCAGCGAGACCGCGCCGGATGCCGCAGTGTTCTCCGTCAATGACCACAACCTTGCCGATGTGCTGGGTCAGTGGCACTCCACGGTTGCGGATGTGGACTGGCGGCTGCCCGGCGGGGTGGTCGCGAATGTGCCGACGTATTCGTTCCAGCGTGAGCGGTTCTGGATTCAGGTAACGCCGTCGGTGCCGTCGGGGCCGATGGAGCTGCCGGACGGCACGACGGTGCACGCCACCCGGCTCGGCATCGGTAGCGATCCGTGGCTGGCCGATCACCAGGTCAACGGCACGGTCATCGTGCCCGCGACGGTGATGCTGGACCTGGTGCTGCAGGCCGGTGAGCATGCGGGCGCGCCGATGGTGGACGAGCTGGTGGTCGAGGCGCCGATCGTGCTGGTCGAGCAGGGGCCGGTCGAGGTGCAGGTCAGTGTCCGTGCCGCCGATGAGCACGGCCGTCACGCGGTGGAGGTGCATGCCCGGCCGGAGTCGGAGCCGGCCTGGACCCGTCACGCCGCCGGGACCATCAGCGCTGACGCGATGCCGGTGGGGGAGTCGCTCACCGCCTGGCCACCGGCCGGGGCCGAAGCGGTCGACGCCGGCGACTTCTACGAGGTCCTTGCACTGCGGGGCTATCAGTACGGGCCGGCGTTCCAAGGGGTGCGAGCGATGTGGCGGGCGGGAGAGACCGTCTACGCCGAGGTCGCCCTGGACCACGCCGAGCGGGGGGCGCTGCTCGATGCCGCGTTGCATGGGGTCATCGACGACGGGCCGATGCGGCTGCCGTTCACATTCAACCAGGTCAGCCTCGCCACTATCGGTGATGGCGTGCTACGCGTGGCAATCACCGCCCTCGACGCCGATGCCGCACGGATCGCACTCGCCGACGACACGGGCGCACCGATTGGCTCGATCGGATCGCTGATCCGCCGCCCGGTCGACCCGAACCGGCTCTTCGGCACGGCGCGCGGGCTGTTCGAGGTCTCGTGGTCGCCGCTCACGACTGCCGGTTCGAGCCTGTCCACCTCGGGCATGACCGTTGTGCGGCCGGTGTTGCGCCAGGCCGGCGACGGTGACCTGATGGAGGCGGTGCGCGCGAACGTCGCGACCGTCCTGACCCTGTTGCAGGAGTTCGACGGCGGGACCCTGCTGGTGGTGTTGCCGGGCTCGGATCCGGCTGTGGCGCCCTGCTGGGGTCTGTTGCGCAGCGCCCAGGCCGAGCACCCGGATCGCTTCATCGTCGTCGAAGCGGACGCCGAGCTGCCCGTGTCGATCCCGGCCGGTGAGCCGCAGCTCGCGGTCCGTGACGGTGTGACGTATGTGCCGCGGCTGGTCCGGCACACGCCCGACGGTGACGCTGCTGCGCTCGACCCGGACCACACGGTGCTCATCACGGGCGGCACCGGCGACCTGGGCGCGTTGACCGCGCGGTATCTGGTCGTCGAGCACGGGGCACGGCATCTGCATCTGGTCAGCCGCCGAGGTCTGGACGCGCCCGGCGCGGCCGAACTCGCCGCCGAACTGACCGACCTCGGCGCGGCCACGGTCACGGTGTCGGCATGCGACGTCGGCGATCGGGAGCAGTTGGCGACACTACTCGACGAGGTGCGGTCCGCCCGGCCGCTCGGCGCGGTCGTGCATACCGCGGGTGTGTTGCGTGACGCCACGATTGCGAATCTGACCGTCGGTGATGTCGAGACGGTGCTGGCCGCGAAGGCGGACGCTGCGTGGTATTTGCATCAGTTGACGGCGGGCGATGACCGGCTGACGCATTTCGTCGTCTACAGCTCGGTCGCGGCGAACATCGGCAGCGCTGCGCAGGGTAACTACGCCGCCGCGAACAGTTTCCTTGATGCCCTGGCCGCGTATCGCAGGGCGCAGGGGCTGCCGGGCACCTCGATCAACTGGGGGCTGTGGGACACCGGTGCGGGCATGACGGCCCACCTCGGCGACGTCGACCAGCAGCGGCTGCAACGCACGGGGCTCGCGCCGCTCACCGCCGAACAGGCGCTGCGGCTGCTCGGCCGGGCTCTCACCGGTACCGCCGCGAATGTTACGGTCACGAACCTCAACCCGACGGCGACCAATCCGCCCGCCATCCTCGCCGGGCTCGTCCGGGCGAAGCGGCGCACCGTCAGGGCGGCCAACGACCTGAGCGACCCGGCCGCGGTGCTCAAGCTCGTGCGTACGGAGATCGCGGCGGTCCTCGGGCACGACGGGACCGAAGACGTCGACGGCGACCGGGCGTTCAAGGACCTCGGGTTCGATTCGCTCACCGCGGTCGAGCTGCGCAACCGGCTCAACAACGCGACCGGGCTGCGGCTGCCGGCCACGCTGGTGTTCGACTATCCGACGCCGGCCTCGCTCGCGGCGCACATCGCCGGGACGGTCGAGCCCAAGGTCCAGGCCCGCAGCGCGCCGAGGAGCGACGACGAGGCGATCGCCATCGTGGGCATGAGCTGCCGGTACCCGGGCGGCGTCGACAACCCCGAAGCGCTCTGGCGCCTCGCCGAGCAGGGCGTCGACGCCGTCGGCGAGTTCCCGTCCGACCGCGGCTGGGACGTCGAACGGCTCTACGACCCGGACCCCGCGGCGACGGGGAAGACGTACACGCGGCACGGCGGTTTCCTGCTGGACGCGGCCGAGTTCGACGCGGAGTTCTTCGGCATCAGCCCGCGCGAGGCCCTGGCGATCGATCCGCAGCAGCGGCTGCTGCTGGAGACGGCGTGGGAGGCGATCGAGCACGCCGGTGTCGTGCCGGCCACGCTGCGCGGGAGCCGGACCGGGGTGTTCGCCGGCATCATGTACCAGGACTACGCCGGCCGGCTGCAGACCGTGCCCGGCGAGCTCGAAGGGTACGTCTCGACCGGGAGCACCGGCAGCATCGCGTCGGGGCGGGTGGCGTACACCTTCGGCTTGGAAGGCCCGGCGGTCACCGTCGACACCGCGTGCTCGTCCTCGCTGGTGGCCCTGCACCTCGCGGCGCAGTCGCTGCGGCAGGGCGAGTGCGACCTCGCGCTGGCCGGCGGGGCGACGGTGATGGCCAGCCCGCGCAGCTTCGTCGAGTTCTCCCGCCAGCGCGGGCTCGCACCGGACGGGCGCTGCAAGGCGTTCTCCGACGCGGCGGACGGGACGGGCTGGTCGGAGGGCGTCGGCGTGCTGCTGCTCGAGCGGCTCTCGGACGCGCGGCGCAACGGCCGCCGGATCCTGGCCGTGGTGCGTGGCTCGGCGCTGAACCAGGACGGCGCGAGCAACGGCCTCACGGCGCCGAACGGCCCGTCCCAGGAGCGCGTCATCCGCGAGGCCCTCGCGAGCGCGGGCCTGGACGCCGCCGACGTGGACGCGGTCGAGGCGCACGGCACCGGGACGAAACTCGGCGACCCGATCGAGGCGCAGGCGCTGCTGTCCACGTACGGCCGCAACCGCCCGGCGTCGCCGCTCTTCCTCGGCTCGATCAAGTCGAACATCGGCCACACGCAGGCCGCGGCGGGCGTCGCGGGCGTCATCAAGATGGTCATGGCGATGCGGCACGGCATCCTCCCGCGCACGCTGCACGCCGACACCCCGTCCCGGCACGTGGACTGGTCGGCTGGCGGCGTACAGCTGCTGACCGAGCCCCACTCCTGGCCCGCCGTGGACCGCCCCCGCCGCAGCGCGGTGTCGTCGTTCGGCATCAGCGGCACCAACGCGCACGTCATCCTGGAGCAGGCACCGGACCCATCTTCAGCGCCGTCCCCGATGCCGCTGGCACTGCCGGTCTCGGCCCGTTCTCTCGCCGCTCTGCGCGCCTATGCGGCCCGCCTGGACGAGTGGTTGCGGGGCGACACGGACCTGACGGACGTCGCACGCACCCTGGCCGGTCGTTCCTCGTTCCCGCATCGCGCATCGATCGCCACCGCTGACCTGGACACCGCTCGGGACGCTCTGCGCGCCTTGGCTTCGGGCGCTTCGCACCCGGCGTTGTCGACGGGTGTCGTCGGTTCGTCGCGCCCGCGGGTGGCGTTCGTGCTGTCCGGTCAGGGCAGTCAACGTCCGGAGATGGGCCGGAAGTTGTACGCGGAGCAGCCCGTTTTCGCCGCGGCGTTGGACGAGGTCTGCGCGGAGCTGGACCGTTCGTTGCCCGAACCGTTGATGGCGGTGATGTTCGGAACAGATGTTCCGAACCTGCACAGCACGCGGTTCACGCAGCCGGCCCTGTTCGCCTACCAGGTCGCCCTGTTCCGACTGCTGGACTCGTTCGGTGTGCGTCCGGATGTGCTGATTGGACATTCGATCGGTGAGCTCACGGCTGCGTATCTGGCGGGTGTGATGTCGCTGCCGGATGCGGCTCGCCTTGTGACCTCGCGTGGCGGGTTGATGGCGGACATCACGACCGCGGGTGCGATGACCGCAGTGCAGGCGCCTCGTGAGGTGGTGGAGGGTTTCCTGGTTGACGGTGTGGAGATCGCGGCGGTGAACAGTCCGATGAGCACGGTGATCGCTGGTGCTCCGGATGCGGTGGATGCGGTGGCGGCGCGGATGTCGCAGTTCCGGACGCGGCGGTTGACGGTGTCGCATGCGTTCCACAGTGCGCAGATGGAGCCGATGCTGGACGCGTTCGGTGAGGTGGCTGCTGCTGTGGCGTTGCGTTCGCCGGCGATTCCGGTGGTGTCGAATCTGACTGGGACGTTCGATGCGGATATCACGGAGCCGGCGTACTGGGTACGGCATGTTCGTCACGCGGTGGACTTTGCGGGCGGGGTCGCGGGGGCGGCGGCGGGAGTTTATGTTGAGTTGGCGCCGGCGCCAACGTTGATGGCGATGGTCAGCGAGACCGCGCCGGATGCCGCAGTGTTCTCCGTCAATGACCACAACCTTGCCGATGTGCTGGGTCAGTGGCACTCCACGATCGCGGACGTGGACTGGCGGCTGCCCGGCGGGGTGGTCGCGAACGTGCCTACCTATCCGTTCCAGCGTGAGCGGTTCTGGATTCAGGCGACGCCGTCGGCGCCGTCGGGGCCGATGGAGCTGCCGGACGGCACGACCGTGCACGCCACCCGGCTGGGCATCGGTAGCGACCCGTGGCTGGCCGATCACCAGGTCAACGGCACGGTCATCGTGCCCGCGACCGTCATGCTCGACCTGGTGCTGCAGGCCGGCGAGCATGCGGACGCGCCGGTGGTGGACGAACTGGTCGTCGAGGCGCCGATCGTGCTGGTCGACCAGGGGCCGGTCGAGGTGCAGGTCAGCGTCCGTGCCGCCGATGAGCACGGCCGTCACGCGGTGGAGGTGCATGCCCGGCCGGAGTCGGAGCCCACCTGGACCCGCCACGCCACCGGCACCATCAGCGCAGACGCGATGCCGGCGGGGGAGTCGCTCACCGTGTGGCCGCCGGCCGGTGCGGAGTCGGTCGACGCGGGCGAATTCTACGAGGTCCTTGCCTTGCGGGGCTATCAGTACGGGCCGGCGTTCCAAGGGGTGCGTGCGATGTGGCGGGCGGGAGAGACCGTCTATGCCGAGGTCGCCGTGGACCACGCCGAACGGGGCGCGCTGCTCGACGCCGCGTTGCACGGGGTCATCGACGACGGGCCGATGCGGCTGCCGTTCACGTTCAACCAGGTCAGCGTCACCAACCTCGGCGGAGGTGCGCTGCGCGTCGCGATCACCCGGCTCGACGCCGACTCCGTGCAGGTGGCGCTCGCCGACGACACCGGGGCCGCGGCCGGGCTGATCGGGGCGTTGCTGCTGCGGGCCGTCGACCCGGCGCAGTTCCGCGGTGCCGTGCGCGGACTGTACGGCGTGCAGTGGGCTCCGGCGCCGGGAGCGGGTGCGCTGGCGTCCGGGCTGGCCGTGGTGGCGCCGGTGCTGCGGCGCTCCGGCGACGGGGATGTGCTGGCGGCGGTACGCGAGAACGTTGCGACCATGCTCACGGCGCTGCGGGAGCCGAGCGCCGAGGCGCTGGTGGTGCTCACGTCCGGGGCCGTCGGCGTGCTGGACGGCGAGGTACCCGACCCGGCGGTGGCGCCCTGCTGGGGGCTGCTGCGCAGCGCCCAGGCCGAGCACCCGGACCGGATCGTGGTCGTCGACGCCGACTCCGTGCCCGAAACCCTTCCGGCCGGCGAGCCGCAGGTGGCTGTTCGGGACGGCGTCGCGTACGTGCCGCGGCTGGTCCAGCACACCTCCGACGGCGCGGCCCGGCCGCTCGAACCCGAGCACACCGTGCTCATCACCGGCGGCACCGGCGACCTCGGGGCGTTGACGGCGCTGCACCTCGTGGTCGAGCACGGGGTGCGGCACCTGCGGCTGGTCAGCCGGCGCGGTCCCGATGCGCCGGGTGCGGCCGAGCTCGTGAGCGAACTGGCCGATCTGGGTGCCACGGCCGTCGTGTCCGCCTGCGACGCCGGGGATCGGGGGCAGCTCGAGGCGCTGCTCGCCGAGGTGACCGCCGAGCGGCCGCTCGGGGCCGTGGTGCACGCCGCCGGGGTGCTGCGCGACGCGACGATCGCCAACCTCAGCGCGGACGACGTCGAGGCGGTGCTGGCCGCGAAGGTCGACCCGGCGTGGCACCTGCACGAGCTGACGGCGGGGTACGAGCACCTGACGCACTTCGTGCTGTACAGCTCGATCACCGCCAACATCGGCAACGCCGGGCAGGGCAACTATGCGGCGGCGAACGGGTTCCTGGACGCGCTCGCCGCGCACCGGCGGGCGCTGGGGCTGCCGGCGACCTCCGTCAACTGGGGGTTGTGGCAGACCGGGGCCGGGATGACGGGCCACCTCACCGACCTCGACCGGCAGCGCATGGGGCGGGCCGGGATCGGGCCGCTGGAGAGCGGGCAGGCGCTGCGGCTGCTGTCGCAGGCACTGGGGGGTACCGCCGCGAATGTCACCGTCACGAACCTCAACCCGGCCGCGGCCGCGCCGCCCGCGATCCTCACCGGGCTCATCAGACCTCGGCGGCGCGCGGCACCGACCGTTCGGGCCACGAACGACCTGACCGACCCGCAGGCGCTGCTCGACCTCGTGCGGGCCGAGACCGCGGCCGTGCTCGGGCATGCCGACGGGCGCACGATCGAGATCGAGCGCGGGTTCCTGGACAGCGGGTTCGACTCGCTCACGGCCATCGAGCTGCGCAACCGGCTGGGCGGCGCGACCGCGCTGCGGCTGCCGGCGACGCTCGTCTTCGACTATCCGACGCCGGCGGCGCTCGCGGAGTACCTCCGGGAGCGGCTGGCGCCGAGCGGGCCGCCGCTGCTGGCCGAGCTCGACCGGCTCGAGGCCGGGCTGGGAGCGGTGCTCGGCGACGCCGACGCGCGGGCGCGGGTGGCCGCCCGGCTGCAGGAGATCGTCGCCCGCCTCGACGCGGCCGCCGGCGGTGACGACGCGGTCGCCGAGCGGCTCACCGACGCCTCCGACGACGAGATCTTTGCGTTCATCGACAACGAACTGGGGATCGGCTGATGACCACGACCGGCAACGAGGAACGGCTACGCGACTACCTCAAGCGTGTCACGGCCGACCTGCACCAGACCCGGCAGCGGCTGCGCGACGTGGAGGCCGACGGCCGCGAGCCGATCGCGATCGTGGGCGTCGGCTGCCGGTACCCGGGCGGCGTGACCTCACCCGACGGCCTGTGGGCACTGACGGCCGGCGGGGTGGACGCCATCACCGAGTTCCCGTCGGACCGCGGCTGGGACGTCGACCGCCTGTACGACCCGGACCCCGACGCGACCGGCAGGACGTACACGCGCCACGGCGGTTTCCTGCTGGACGCGGCCGAGTTCGACGCGGAGTTCTTCGGCATCAGCCCGCGCGAGGCCCTGGCGATCGACCCGCAGCAACGCCTGCTGCTGGAGACGGCGTGGGAGGCGATCGAGCACGCGGGCATCGACCCGCACTCGTTGCGCGGCAGCGCGAGCGGGGTCTTCGCCGGCATCATGTACCACGACTACGCCTCCCGCCTGCCCGAGGCGCCGGAGGGCTTCGAGGCGTACCTGAGCAGCGGCAGCGCGGGGAGCATCGCGTCGGGGCGGGTGGCGTACACCTTCGGCCTGGAAGGCCCGGCGGTCACCGTCGACACCGCGTGCTCGTCCTCGCTCGTGGCCCTGCACCTCGCGGCGCAGTCGCTGCGGCAGCGGGAGTGCGACCTGGCCCTCGCCGGCGGCGCGACGGTGATGGCCAGCCCGCGCAGCTTCGTCGAGTTCTCCCGCCAGCGCGGCCTCTCCCCGGACGGCCGCTGCCGCTCCTTCGGCGCCGACGCGAACGGCACCGGCTGGTCCGAGGGCGTCGGCATGCTGCTGCTCGAGCGCCTCTCCGACGCCCAGCGCAACGGGCGCACCATCCTCGCCGTCGTGCGCGGCACCGCCGTCAACCAGGACGGCGCCAGCAGCCAGCTCACCGCCCCGAACGGCCCCTCGCAGCAGCGCGTCATCCGCCGCGCGCTCGCCGCCGCCGGCCTGACCCCGTCCGACGTCGACGCGGTCGAGGCGCACGGCACCGGCACCACGCTGGGCGACCCGATCGAGGCGCAGGCGCTACTGGCAACGTACGGCGCTGAACGACCCGCCGACCGCCCGCTCCTGCTGGGCTCCCTGAAGTCCAACATCGGCCACACCCAGTCGGCGGCCGGCGTCGCCGGCGTCATCAAGATGGTGATGGCGATGCGCCACGGCCTCCTCCCGCGCACGCTGCACGCCGACGAGCCGAACCCGCACGTGGACTGGTCCAGCGGCCACGTACGCCTCCTGACCGAGACCCGCCCCTGGCCCGAGCTCGACCGCCCCCGCCGCAGTGCGGTGTCGTCGTTCGGCATCAGCGGCACCAACGCGCACGTGATCCTGGAGCAGGCCCCCGACCCGTCCTCCACGCCGCCGGCATCTCCGACGCCGCTCGTCCTGCCCGTGTCGGCCCGTTCGGTCGCCGCCCTGCGCGCCTCTGCGGCCCGGCTGGACGAGTGGCTGCGCCCCGACGCGGACCTGGCGGCCGTTGCTCGGACGCTGTCCGCCCGGTCGTCCTTCTCGCATCGCGCCGCGATTGCCGCTCCGGATGTTGATACAGCGCGTGCTGCGCTCCGCGCGTTGTCCTCCGGCGGCTCGCACCCGGCGTTGTCGACAGGTGTCGTTGGCTCGTTGCGCCCGCGGGTGGCGTTCGTGCTGTCCGGTCAGGGCAGTCAACGTCCGGAGATGGGTCGCAAGTTGTACGCGGAGCAGCCCGTCTTCGCCGCGGCGTTGGACGAGGTCTGCGCGGAGCTGGACCGTTCGCTGCCCGAACCGTTGATGCCGGTCATGTTCGGAACAGATGTTCCGCAGCTGCACAGCACCCGGTTCACCCAGCCGGCGTTGTTCGCCTACCACGTCGCCCTGTTCCGCCTCCTGGACTCCTTCGGCGTCCGGCCCGATGTCCTCATTGGACATTCGATCGGTGAGCTCACGGCTGCGTATCTGGCGGGTGTGATGTCGCTGCCGGATGCGGCTCGGCTGGTGACCTCGCGTGGCGGGTTGATGGCGGACATCGCGACCGCGGGTGCGATGACGGCGGTGCAGGCGTCGCGGGAGGTCGTGGAGGGTTTCCTGGTTGACGGTGTGGAGATCGCGGCGGTGAACAGTCCGAGGAGCACGGTGATTGCGGGTGCTCCGGATGCGGTGGATGCGGTGGCGGCGCGGATGTCGCAGTTCCGGACGCGGCGGTTGACGGTGTCGCATGCGTTCCACAGTGCGCAGATGGAGCCGATGCTGGACGCGTTCGGTGAGGTGGCTGCTGCTGTGGCGTTGCGTTCGCCGGCGATTCCGGTGGTGTCGAATCTGACCGGGACCGCCGATGCGGATATCACGGATCCGGTCTATTGGGTACGGCATGTTCGTCACGCGGTCGACTTCGCGGGTGGGGTCGCGGGGGCGGCGGCTGGGGTTTATGTTGAGTTGGCGCCGGCGCCAACGTTGATGGCGATGGTCAGCGAGACCGCACCGGATGCCGCAGTGTTCTCCGTCAACGACCACAACCTTGCCGATGTGCTGGGTCAGTGGCACTCCACGGTGGCCGACGTGGACTGGCGACACCCCGCTGCGGGGGTGGTCGCGAACGTGCCAACCTATCCGTTCCAGCGCGAACGGTTCTGGATCGACCCGCCCGCGGCGCTGAGCGGGCTGGAACGAACCGGCCATCCACTCCTCAACGCCGTCGTCGAACTCGCCGACCGCGATGGCGTGCTGCTCACCGCGCGGCTCGACACCGAGCGTCACGGCTGGCTGCGGGACCACGCCGTCGGCTCGGCGGTCATCCTGCCGGCGAGCGCCCTGGTCGAACTGGCCCTCGAGGCGGCGGCGCGGGTCGGCGCCGACCGGGTCGAGGACCTGGTCATCGAGGCCCCGATCAACCTGACCGCCAGCCGCGTGGACCCGGCCGCCGGCCGCGTGGACTCGGCCGGTCGCCGCCTGGACCCGGCCGGTGGCCGCGGCGTGCTGGTTCAGGTCGCCGTGGCGGCCCCGGACGAACATGGCCGCCGCCCGGTCGCGGTGCATTCGCGCCCCGACGACGAGGACCACACGGCCTGGACGCGCAACGCGACGGGCCTGCTGACGTTTGCCGTCGAGCGGTCCACGACCGAGCGACCCGCGCACCAGCTCGACGGCCGGGAATGGCCGCCGGCCGGTGCGGTGCCGGTTGACGTTGCCGAGATGTACGAGCGGCTGGGCGCCAAGGGGCTGCAGTACGGGCCCGCGTTCCAGTGCGTGCACGAGGCGTGGCGGCTCGGCGACGGCTATGCGGTCGAGGTGCGGCTCGAGGACGACGCGGCGCCGGAGGCCGGGCGGTTCGGGCTGCACCCGGCGCTCCTGGATGCCGTGCTGCATCCGGCCGCCGCCGAACGCGAGCAGCTCGAGCTGCCGTTTGCCTTCGGCGCCGTGACCCTGTACGCGGGTGGGGCCACCCGGCTACGGGCGTACGTCTCGGCGGATGCCATTGAGATCGCCGAGGCCGACGGACGGGCGGTTGCCTCCGTGTCGGCGTTGGCGACTCGGCCGGCGCGACCGGGGGACCTCGACGGCGGGGACGCGGACCGTGGGCTGTTCGAGGTCTCGTGGTCGGCGGTCTCGGCCAGGGACAGCGTGCCGACGTCGGGCATGACCGTTGTGCGCCCGGTGTTGCGCCGCGCCGGCGACGGTGACCTGATGGAGGCGGTGCGCGCGAACGTCGCGACCGTCCTGACCCTGTTGCAGGGGTTCGACGGCGGGACCCTGCTGGTGGTGTTGCCGGGCGCGGATCCGGCTGTGGCGCCCTGCTGGGGTCTGTTGCGCAGCGCCCAGGCCGAGCACCCGGATCGCCTCATCGTCGTCGAGGCGGACGGTGAAGTGCCCGTGTCGATTCCGGCCGGTGAGCCGCTGCTCGCGGTCCGTGACGGTGTGATGTATGTGCCGCGGCTGGTCACTCATACGCCCGACGGTGACGCTGCTGCGCTCGAACCGGACCACACAGTGTTCATCACGGGCGGCACCGGCGATCTAGGTGCGTTGACCGCGCGGTATCTGGTCGTCGAGCACGGTGTCCGGCATCTGCATCTGGTCAGCCGCCGCGGTCTGGACGCGCCCGGCGCGGCCGAACTCGCCGCCGAACTGACCGACCTCGGCGCGGCCACGGTCACGGTGTCAGCGTGTGATGTCAGTGATCGAGACCAGTTGGCGACGCTGCTCGACGAGGTGCGGTCCGTCCGGCCGCTCGGCGCGGTCGTGCATACCGCGGGTGTGTTGCGTGACGCAACGATCGCGAACCTGACCGTCGGTGATGTCGAGTCGGTGCTGGCTGCGAAGGCGGACGCTGCGTGGTATTTGCATCAGTTGACGGCGGGCGATGAGCGGCTGACGCATTTCGTCGTCTACAGCTCGGTCGCGGCGAACATCGGCAGCGCTGCGCAGGGTAACTATGCGGCCGCGAACAGTTTCCTCGATGCGCTGGCCGCGTATCGCAGGGTGCAGGGGCTGCCGGGCACCTCGATCAACTGGGGGCTGTGGGACACCGGTGCGGGCATGACGGCCCACCTCGGCGACGTCGACCAGCAGCGGCTGCAACGCACAGGGCTCGCGCCGCTCACCGCCGAACAGGCGCTGCGGCTGCTCGGCCGGGCTCTCACCGGTACCACCGCGAATGTCACCGCGACGAACGTCAACGCCGCCGCGACCGACCCGCCAGCCATCCTCGCCGGGCTCGTCCGGGCGAAACGGCGCAACGTCCGGGCGGCCGGCGATCGGACCGATCCGGAGACGCTGCAGAAGCTCGTGCGGGCGGAGATCGCCGCGGTGCTCGGGCACGCCGACGTCGACGGCGTCGATGTGGAGCGGGCGTTCAAGGACCTCGGGTTCGACTCGCTGATGGCGGTCGAGCTGCGCAACCGGCTCAACAACGCGACCGGGCTGCGGCTGCCGGCCACGCTGGTGTTCGACTATCCGACGCCGGCCTCGCTCGCGGCGCACATCGCCGGGACGGTCGAGCCCAAAAACCAGGCTCGCAACGTGCCGAGGAACGACGACGAGGCGATCGCCATCGTGGGGATCGGGTGCCGGTATCCGGGCGGGGTCCGGTCGGCGGAGGACCTCTGGCGGCTCGTCGAGGCCGGGACCGACGCCATCGGGGAGTTTCCGGAAGACCGCGGGTGGGACCTCGACGGGCTCTACGATCCGGATCCGGAGCGGCTCGGGACGTCGTACACGCGCAACGGCGCCTTCCTGTACGACGCGGCCGACTTCGATCCGGCGTTCTTCAACATCAGCCCGCGCGAGGCGCTCGCGATCGATCCGCAGCAGCGGCTGCTGCTGGAGACGGCGTGGGAGGCGATCGAGCACGCCGGAGTCGTGCCGGGCGCGCTGCGCGGGAGCCGGACCGGGGTGTTCGCCGGCATCATGTACAACGACTACGGCGGGCGGCTGCACCACGTGCCGACCAGCTTCGACGGGTACATCGGCAACGGCAGCGCGGGCAGCGTCGCCACCGGGCGGGTCGCGTACACGCTCGGGCTCGAAGGGCCGGCGGTCACCGTCGACACGGCGTGTTCGTCGTCGCTCGTCGCGCTGCACCTGGCGGCGCAGTCGCTGCGGCGCGGGGAGTGCGACCTCGCGCTGGCCGGCGGGGCGACCATCATGGCGTCGCCGAGCCTGTTCATCGAGTTCAGCCGGCAGCGGGCGCTGTCGGTCAACGGGCGGTGCAAGGCCTTCTCCGACTCCGCGGACGGGACCGGGTGGGGCGAGGGCGTCGGGGTGCTGCTGCTGGAGCGGCTGTCGGACGCGCGGCGCAACGGGCGGCGGATCCTGGCCGTCGTGCGCGGGTCGGCGCTGAACCAGGATGGTGCGAGCAACGGTCTTACGGCGCCGAACGGGCCTTCGCAGGAGCGGGTCATCCGCGATGCGCTCGCCGCCGCCGGGCTGAGGGCCGCCGAAGTGGACGCGGTCGAGGCGCACGGCACGGGCACGACGCTGGGCGACCCGATCGAGGCGCAGGCGCTGCTGGCCACGTACGGGGCCGAACGACCCGGGGCGGAGCCGCTCTTCCTCGGCTCGGTCAAGTCGAACATCGGCCACACCCAGGCGGCGGCGGGCGTCGCGGGCGTCATCAAGATGGTGATGGCGATGCGGCACGGCGTGCTGCCGCGGACCCTGCACGTCGACGCCCCGTCCCGGCACGTCGACTGGGCCGGCGGCGCCGTGCGGCTGGTGACCGAGGCCCGGCCCTGGCCGGACGTCGAACGGCCCCGCCGCGCCGCGGTGTCGTCGTTCGGCATCAGCGGTACCAACGCACACGTCGTGCTGGAGCACGCCCCCGAGCCGGCCCCCGAGGCCGCGGCGCCCGAGGTGGTGCCCTGGGTGCTGTCGGCGCACTCTGCGGAGGCGTTGCGGGCGCAAGCGGCAAGCCTCGAGGGCCTGACCGGACGTCCGTTGGAGCTCGCGGTCGCGTTGCACCGGGTCCGCTCCGATCACCCGGTCCGTGCGGTCGCGATCGGCGAGGAGGCGCTGACCGCGCTCGCTGAGCAGCGGCCGCACCCCAACCTCGTCCAGACCACGACGCCGTCGCCGGGCCGGACCGTGTTCGTGTTCCCGGGTCAGGGCGGTCAGTGGACGGGCATGGGCCGGGAGCTGTACCGCACGGATGCGGTCTTCGCCGCGCACCTGGACGCCTGCGCCGCGGCGCTGCGCCCGCACACGGACTGGGACCTGATCGAGGTCGTCACGACGGGCGGCGAGGACGCGTTCGACCGGGTTGATGTGGTGCAGCCGGTGCTGTTCGCGGTCATGGTGAGCCTGGCTCGGCTGTGGGAGCACCACGGGGTGCGCCCGCACGCGGTGGTCGGACACTCGCAGGGCGAGATCGCCGCGGCACATATCGCGGGGGCGTTGAGCCTAGCGGATGCGGCGAAGATCAGTGCGCTGCGTGCTCAGGCGCTCAACCACATCACCGTCGCGGGTGGGATGACGTATCTGCCGATGACGCCGGCGGAGGCAGAGAACATCATCGGCCAGGGTTTGACCATTGCGGCGACGAACGGGCCGGCGCACACCATCGTGGCGGGCGCCGCGCAGGCCCTGGATGAGCTGCAGGTGTGGTGCGAAGAGCGGGAGATCCGCTCCCGGCGCATCCCCGTGACCTACGCCAGCCACTCCGATCACATCGACGAGCTGCGGGAGCGGATCCTGGGTGCGCTCGGCGACATTACCGCGCAGCCGGCCGAGATCGCGTTCTACTCGGCGGTCACCGGTGGCCAGATCGACACCACCACCCTGACGGGCGGCTACTGGTACGAGAACCTGCGGCGTCCGGTGGCGTTCCAGGCCGCCGTGGAGGCGCTGATCGCGGCCGGGCACACCAACTTCGTCGAGGCGAGCCCACACCCGGTGCTGACCGGCGCCATCGCGGACACCGGACCCGTGACCACCGTGGGGACGCTGCGCCGCGGTGAGGACAACCACCTGCGGTTCTTCACCAGCCTCGCCGCCGCGTACGTCAACCACATCACCGGGCCGATCGACTGGCACCTGCCGGAAGCGCAGGCCGCCGAACTGCCGCCGTACGCGTTCGACCGGCAGCGGTACTGGCTCGACGCCCCGGCGCCCGAGTCCGGGGTCGACCGCATCGGGCATCCGTTCCTGTCCGGGCTGACCGAACTGGCCGACGGCAACGGCGTGCTCCTCACCGGGCGGCTGTCGCTCGCGGCGCACGGCTGGCTGGCCGACCACGCCGTCGCCGGCACCGTCCTCCTGCCCGGCACCGCGCACGTCGAGCTGGCGCTCACCGCCGGGCGGCACGCCGGCGCGCCGCACCTCGACGAGCTCACCATCGAGGCGCCGCTGGTCATCCCGGCGACCGGGGTCGTGGAGCTGCAGGTCGTGGTCGGCGCGGCCGACGGGGACGGGCAGAAGGGAGTCACCGTCCACTCCCGGCACGAGGGACGGTGGGTGCGGCACGCCTCCGGGCGGCTGGGCGCCGAGCCGGCCGGCGAGCCCGGAAGCGTTGCGTGGCCGCCCGCGGGCGAGCCGGCCGACGTCGACGAGCTGTACGACCTCGCCGCCGACCTCGGGCTGCAGTACGGGCCGGCGTTCCAGGGGCTGCGTGCGGCCTGGCGCGACGGCGACACCTACCACGCCGAGGCGGCGTTGCCACCGGCCACGGCCGGGTTCCGCATCCATCCGGCGCTGCTCGACGCGGCGCTGCACGCGATGCTCGCGGGCGCGGACGCCAGTCCGGGCGAGGTGGCGCTGCCGTTCTCGTGGGCGGGCGTCCGGGTGTACCGCGACGCCGAGGTCATCCGCGTCCGCCTCGACCGCGAGGGCGCCGACACCGTGCGCCTCACCGCCGTCGACGCGGACGGGGCGCCGGTGCTGTCCGTGGCGGCGCTGACCGTGCGACCGGTGCCGCTCGCCCAGCTGCGGCCCGCCGACGACCTGGAGCACCTGTACGAGGTCGACTGGGTTCCGGTGCAGGCCGGCGATGCGGCGCCGCCGTCAGACGGGTTCACGGTCGTCGTGGTCGATGGCACAACACAGGACCCGGCCCGGCGCGCGGTCGAGCGGGTGCTGGAGACGCTGCAGAACAGCCCGGAATCCCGCATCGCGTTCGTCACGACCGGGGCCGTCGCGGCGCGGCCGGGCGACCGGGTCACCGACCTCGCCGGCGCGGCCGTGTGGGGGCTCGTGCGCTCCGCGCAGACCGAGAACCCCGACCAGTACCTGCTGATCGACCTCGACGAGCAGGAGTCGTCCCGGGAGGCCCTCGACGCCGCGCTGCGCCTCGGCGAGCCGCAGGTCGCGCTGCGCCACGGCGAGGCGTTCGCCGCCCGGCTGGCGCGGGCGAGCCGCGACGGGCTCCTCCCGGTGCCGGACGCGGCCAACTGGCAGCTGGTCCTCACCGGCGACGGGTCCCTCGACGGCATGGTGCTCGAGCCGAACGACGCCGCGCAGCGGCCGCTCGGCGACGGCGAGGTCCGCGTCGCCGTCCGCGCGTGCGGGCTCAACTTCCGCGACGTGCTCATCGCGCTCGGCATGGTGCCCGACGACGAGCGGCCCACCGGCGGTGAGGCGGCCGGTGTGGTACTCGAGGTCGGGCCCGGCGTCACCGGCCTCGCGCCCGGCGACGCCGTCATGGGGCTGCTCAGCAGCGGCATCGGCCCGGTCGCCGTCACCGACCGGCGGCTGCTCACCCGCATGCCGCGCGGCTGGTCGTTCGCACAGGCCGCCGGGCTCCCCGTGGTGTTCATGACGGCGTACTACGGCCTCGTCGACCTGGCGGGCCTGCGGGCCGGCGAGTCGGTGCTCATCCACGCCGCGACCGGCGGCGTCGGCATGGCCGCCATCCAGCTCGCCCGGCACCTCGGCGCCGAGATCTACGGCACCGCCAGCCCGGGCAAGTGGGCCACCCTGCGCGGCCTCGGCGTCGACGCCGAGCACACCGCCTCCTCGCGCAGCACCGGCTTCGAGGCCGAGTTCGCGGGGAAGCGCATCGACGTGGTCCTCAACTCCCTCGCCCGCGAGTACGTCGACGCCTCCCTGCGCCTGCTCGGGCCGGGCGGGCGGTTCCTCGAGATGGGCAAGACCGACATCCGCGACGCCGGCGCCGTGCAGGCCGCGTATCCCGGCGTCACCTATCGCGTGTACGACGTCCTCGACGCCGGGCCGGACCACATCCAGCACATGCTGGACGAGCTGCGCCGGCTCTGCGACGACGGGGTCCTCACGCCGCTGCCCGTGACGGCGTGGGACATCCGGCGGGCGCCGGAGGCCGTGCGGTACCTCAGCCAGGCCCGCCACACCGGCAAGGTCGTGCTCACCCTGCCCGCCGCACCCGACCCCGACGGCACGGTCCTCATCACCGGCGGCACCGGTACCCTCGGCGCGCACCTCGCCCGCCACCTCGTCACCGGGCGCGGGGCGCGGCACCTGCTGCTCACCAGCCGCCGCGGGCCCGACGCGCCCGGCGCGGCCGAGCTGCGCGCCGAGCTGGAGGGGCTCGGCGCCACCGTGGACATCGCCGCCTGCGACACCGCCGAGCGGCGGGACGTTGCCGAGCTGCTGCAGGGTGTACCACAGCATCGGCCCCTGTCGGCGGTCTATCACGCCGCCGGCGCCTTGGACGATGCGACGGTCGCGGCGCTGACGCCGGAGCGGATCGCAAACGTCATGCGGCCCAAGGCCGACGGCGCCCGGCACCTGCACGAGCTGACCGAGGGCCTCGACCTGCGCGCGTTCGTGCTGTTCTCCTCGGCGGCCGGCACGTTCGGCAACCCGGGTCAGGGCAACTACGCCGCCGCCAACGCCTTCCTCGACGCCCTCGCCGCCCGCCGCCGCGCCGCCGGGCTCCCGGCACTGTCGCTGGCGTGGGGGCTGTGGGCCGACGCCAGCGGCATGACCGGCCACCTCGACGGCGCCGACCGCGGGCGCATCGACCGGCGCGGCGCGGCCGCCTTCACCGCCGCCGAGGGCCTCGCCGCGCTCGACGGCGCAGAGGCCAACGCCCGCGCGGTCCTCGTGCCGATGAAGCTCAACGCCACCCGCCCGCGCGCCGGCACGCCCGTGCCGCCGCTGCTGCGCGGCCTCCTGCGCCCGGCGGCCGGCGCGCCGCGGGCCAACGGCCGGGCCGGCGGGGTGCCGCTGAGCGACCGCCTCGCCGGGCTGCCCGAGCCCGAGCAGCTGCGGATCCTGCTCGACCTGGTCCGCGGCCAGGCGGCGACCGTCCTCGGCCACGACGGCGCCGACGACATCCACGGCGAGCGCGCGTTCAAGGAGCTCGGCTTCGACTCGCTCACCGCCGTCGAGCTGCGCAACCGGCTCAACGGCGCCACCGGTCTGCGCCTGCCCGCCAGCCTCGTCTTCGACCACCCGACCCCGGCCGCCCTCGCCGAGCAGCTGCGGGTGCGGCTGCGGCCCGACGAGCGCGACCCGGCCGCCCGGCTCCTCGACGAGCTCGAGCGGATCGAGGCGGCGCTGTCGACCCTCGCCTGGGACGACGCCAGCCGATCGGTGCTCGGCCCCAAGCTGCAGGCCCTGGCCCGCCGCTGGGCCGCGGCCCCGAACGGCGCGGAGGCCCCCGGCGAGGACCTCGGGGCGGTCACCGACGACGAGCTGTTCGCGGCCCTCGACAACGAACTGGGCATCGGCTGATGAGCACGACCGGCAACGAGGAGGAGCGGTCCCGCATGTCGAACGAAGAGCGGCTGCGCGAGTACCTGAAGCGGGCCACCACCGACCTGCGTCTCGCGCGCGGCCAGCTGCGCGACCTGGAGGCCCGCGACAGCGAGCCGATCGCCGTCGTCGGCATCGGCTGCCGTTTCCCCGGCGGCGTCGGCACGCCGGAGCAGCTGTGGGACCTCGTCGCCGCCGGCCGCGACGCGATCACCCCGTTCCCCGACCGGCCGGGCTGGGACGCCGCCGCGCTGTTCGACGCCGACCCCGAGGCCACCGGCCACACCTACGTCACCTCCGGCGGCTTCGTCGACGACGCCGACCGCTTCGACGCCGCCTTCTTCGAGATGAGCCCGCGCGAGGCGACCGCAACCGACCCGCAGCAGCGGGTGCTGCTGGAGACGGCCTGGGAGGCGTTCGAACGCGCCGGCCTCGTCCCCGCACAGCTGCGCGGCAGCCGCACCGGCGTCTTCGTCGGCGCGATCGCGCAGGCCTACGCCCCGCCGGGAGGTTCGGTGCCGGCGGACCTCGAGGGCTACCTCCTGGCCGGCAACACCACGAGCGTGGCGTCGGGCCGCGTGGCGTACACCTTCGGCCTCGAAGGCCCGGCCGTCACCATCGACACCGCGTGCTCGTCGTCGCTCGTGGCCCTGCACCTCGCCGCGCAGTCCCTGCGCCGCGGCGAATGCGACCTGGCGCTGGCCGGCGGCGTCACCGTCATGGCCGAGCCCGGCCTGTTCGTCGAGTTCTCCCGCCAGCGCGGCCTCTCCCCGGACGGCCGCTGCCGCTCCTTCGCCTCGTCCGCGGACGGCACCGGCTTCGCCGAGGGCGTCGGCCTCCTCGTCGTGGAGCGCCTGTCGGACGCCCAGCGCAACGGCCACCCGGTCCTCGCGCTGATCCGCGGCAGCGCGGTCAACCAGGACGGCGCCAGCAACGGTCTCACGGCCCCGAACGGCCCGGCGCAGGAGCGCGTCATCCGGCAGGCCCTCGACGGCTCCGGCCTCGGCCCCGCGGACGTGGACGCGGTCGAGGCGCACGGCACCGGCACCACGCTGGGCGACCCCATCGAGGCGCAGGCGCTGCTGGCCACGTACGGCCGCAACCGCCCCGCGGCGCCGCTCTACCTCGGCTCCATCAAGTCGAACATCGGCCACACGCAGGCCGCGGCGGGCGTCGCCGGCGTCATCAAGATGGTCATGGCGATGCGGCACGGCCTGCTGCCCGAGACGCTGCACGTCGACACTCCGACGCCGCACGTCGACTGGTCCGGCGGCGGCGTGCGCCTGCTGACGGAGGCCTCGCCCTGGCCCGACCTGGACCGCCCCCGCCGCTGCGCGGTGTCCTCGTTCGGCATCAGCGGCACCAACGCACACGTCATCCTGGAGCAGCCGCCGTCTTCGGATCCGCCATCGGTACCGCCAGTGCCCGCCCTCGTCCTCCCGCTCTCGGCCCGTTCTTCCGCGGCCCTGCGCGCCTACGCGGCCCGGCTGGACGGTTGGCTGGACCCGGGCGCGGACCTGCCCGCCGTCGCGCGCACGCTGGCGGCGCGCTCGTCGTTCTCACATCGCGCGGCGATCGCGGCCCCGGACCTGGACACGGCGCGTTCTGCGCTCCGCGCGTTGTCCTCCGGCGGCTCGCACCCGGCTTTGTCGACGGGTGTCGTCGGCTCGTCGCGCCCGCGGGTGGCGTTCGTCCTGTCGGGACAGGGCAGTCAACGTCCGGAGATGGGTCGCAAGTTGTACGCGGAGCAGCCCGTCTTCGCCGCGGCGTTGGACGAGGTCTGCGCGGAGCTGGACCGTTCGCTGCCCGAACCGTTGCTGCCGGTCATGTTCGGAACAGATGTTCCGAGCCTGCACAGCACCCGGTTCACCCAGCCGGCGTTGTTCGCCTACCACGTGGCGTTGTTCCGGCTGCTGGACTCGTTCGGTGTGCGTCCGGATGTGCTGATCGGCCATTCGATCGGTGAGCTCACGGCCGCGTATCTGGCGGGTGTGATGTCGCTGCCGGATGCGGCTCGGCTGGTGACCTCGCGTGGTGCGTTGATGGCTGACATCGCGACCGCGGGTGCAATGACGGCGGTGCAGGCGTCGCGGGAGGTGGTGGAGCGTTTCCTGGTAGACGGTGTCGAGATCGCGGCGGTGAACAGCCCGACGAGCACGGTCATCGCTGGTGAGCCCGATGCGGTGGATGCGGTGGCGGCTCGGATGTCGCAGTTCCGCACGCGCCGGTTGACGGTGTCGCATGCGTTCCACAGTGCGCAGATGGAGCCGATGCTGGACGCGTTCGGTGACGTTGCCCGGTCGGTGGCGTTGGCGGCTCCGACGGTCCCGGTGGTGTCGAATCTGACCGGGACCGCCGATGCGGATATCACGGATCCGACCTATTGGGTACGGCATGTTCGTCACGCGGTCGACTTCGCGGGCGGGGTCGCGGGTGCGGCGGCGGAGGTTTATGTTGAGTTGGCGCCGGCGCCAACGTTGATGGCGATGGTCAGCGAGACCGCGCCGGATGCGAACGTTCTGTCCGTCAACGACCACAACCTTGCCGATGTGCTGGGGCAGTGGCACTCCACGATCGCGGACGTGGACTGGCGACACCCCGCTGCGGGGGTGGTCGCGAACGTGCCAACCTATCCGTTCCAGGGCGAGCGGTACTGGATCCGGCCGACCGTGGCGGCGCACGCCGGGAACAGTGGGCTCGCCGCGACCAACCATCCGCTGCTCGTTGCCGCCACCACCGTTGCCGACCGCAGCGGGCTGCTCCTCACCGGGCGGCTCGAGGCAGCGGGAGAGGAGTGGCTGCGGGACCGCACGATCGCCGGGACGCCGGTGGTCGCCGAGAGCGCGCTGCTCGAACTGGCGTGGGCGGCCGGCGCGCACGTGGGCTGCCCGGAGGTGCTGGAGCTCGACGTCGACGCGCCGTTCGTCCTGCCGGATCGCCTGGACCGCTTGGACCGCTTCGACCGGCCTGACCGGACCGACCGCGACGGGCTGGCGGTGCAGCTGCTCGTCGGCGACCCAGATGACGCCGGGCGGTGCACGTTCCGGCTCTTCGCGCGCGTCGAGGACCGGTGGAATCGGCTGGCCACGGGCGTGCTCGGGCCGGAGCGCGACCGGGATGCCGTGGTGCCGGTGCCGGTGCCCGGGTCGGGGTCGGGGTCGGCGTCGGTGCCCAGGTCCGGGTCGGCGTCGGGGTCGGGGTCGGCCTGGCCGCCGCCATCGGCTTGGGCTGTCGAGGCCGCCGAGCTGGATGCGTTCGTGCGGGCGTCGCGGGTTGCGTATGGGGCCGCGTTCCCCGCTGTGGACGGGGTCTGGCGCACCGAGGACGAGCTGTTCGTCGAGGTCGGGCTGCCGGAGGAACGGGGCGCCGCCGGGTTCCACCTGCACCCGGCGCTGCTCGGGGCCGCGCTGTCGATGGCCGGCCTGCTCGGCGGCGGCGGCGATCGTGAGCTGCGGCTGCCCATGGGCTGGCGAGGGGCTCGCCTGCTTGCCATCGGGGCTCGCAGCCTGCGGGTCAGGTTCACCCGCGTTGGCGAGAACTCGGTCGCCGCCCATGCCTCCGACGACGCCGGCACGCCGGTCTTCGCCGCCGGCGCCATCATGCTGCGCGCGGTGGCGACCGGGGAGCTGGTGCGTGCAGGGGACTGGCAGGATGTTGCCGCGCCGCTGGCCTGGGCTCCGTTCGAGTCGGCGGTGGCCGTCCCGCCGACCGGGACGTGGTCCGCGGTCCGCGACGAGGCCGCGGTCCGCGACGAGGCCGCGGTCCGCGACGAGGCCGCGGTCCGCGACGAGGCCGCGGTCCGCGACGAGGCCGCGGTCCGCGACGAGCCCGCGGTCCGCGACGAGCCCGCGGTCCGCGACGAGCCCGCGATCCGCGACGAGCCCGCGATCCTGGACGCCCTTCGCGCGGCGCTGCCGACCGGTGACGACTCGGCGGCGGTGGCGATCGAGGTGCTGCCGTTCGCGCGGGCCGAGGCCGTCGAACTTCGCGCCGCTGAACGAATCGTCGTCGTGACCCTGCGCGCCGCCGCTGACGGTGACGAGCCCGAGCGGGCCGCGGTCTGGGCGGCGGCGCGGCTGGCCCTCGCGCAGCGACCGGGGCGAGTCACCCTGCTCGACCTCGACGGGTCCGGGCCGGTGCCCGGCCTGTGGGCCGCCCTGCAGTCCGGTGCGCCGATCGTCGCCGTGCGTGATGGTGCCGTGCTGATCGGCGCGGATGCCACCCCGCCGGCCGTTGACGCCGTTTTCCCGCCGCTCGGCGCCGAGGACTGGAAGGTGACCACGGCCCCGGACGGTGAGCCGCCGGTTGCCGTCGCCGTGGCCGCCGCGGAACCGGGGCCGGGGGAGGTGCGGATCGAGGTCCGGGCCGTCGCGATCGGCAAGCACGACGCGTTGCTCGCCCTCGGACGGCCGGACGCGGCCCCGATCGGCGTGGCCGCCGCCGGCGTTGTCACCGCCGTCGGCGACGGGTCGGGGGGACTCGGCTTGGGCGACCGCGTCGCCGGGCTGTTCGCTGGTGCCGCCGCCACCGTTGCGGTCACGGACGGGCGGCTCGTGGTGCCGGTTCCGGATGCCTGGGCCGACGCCGATGCGGCCGTGGCGACGCTCGAGGCGCTGGCGGCGACCGTCGAAGGCGAGCCCGGGCCGGCGGGCGACCCGGAGCAGTACCGCCGGACCATGGCCCATCTCGTCGACCGGCTGGCCGGGGACGCACCGGCCGGCGGCAACGAGACCTGGGACGTACGCCGGACGCCCGAGGCGCTGCAGCACCTCGCCCAGCCGAGCACCGCGGGCCCGGTCGTGGTCGCGATGCCGCCGCGGATCACCCGCGGCGGCACCCTCGTCACGTCGGGTCCGGGCGCCGCCGTCGCGCCGCTCGTTCGCCACCTCGTCGAGGAGCGGTCCCTGCACCACGTCGAGCTGGAGGGCAACGCCGACGAACGCACGGCGCTCGTCGCGGCGGCCACGGTCGTGGTCCACGCCGCCGACGGTGGTCCGGGCGGGTTCGAGACGGCCGGCTTCCTCGACGCGGCCGCGCCCGGCGCCACCCTGATCCTGCTCGCGACGGCCGACACGCCCGTGGGCCAGGCGGCCGCCGCCGGATACCTGGACGCCCTCGCTCGACGGCGGCGGGCCGCCGGGCGGGCGGCCGTCTCCCTTGCGTCCCTCGACGGGCCGCTCGCCGAGGACCCGCGTGGCCGGCGGCCGCTGCTGCGCGACGAGCGCGAGGCCGCCGTGCTGCCCGAGGCGCTGCGCGGGCTGGTCCGCACCGCCCCGGAGCGCCGGGCCGGGCGCCGCGGCGGGACGCTCGAGCAGCGGCTGGCCGGGCTGAGCGCCGACCGGCGCCGCGACGCCGTCGTCGAGCTGGTGCGCGCCACGGTGGCGAGCGTGCTCGGGCACGACGGAGGTCAGGCGGTACCGGCGGATCGGGCCTTCAAGGATCTCGGGTTCGACTCGATGACCGCCGTCGAGCTGCGCAACCGGCTGGGCGGCGCCACCGGGCTGCGGCTACCGGCGACGCTCGTCTTCGACCACCCGACGCCGATCGCCGTCGCCGACCTGGTGCTCGCCGGGCTCTACGGGACGGCGGAAGCGGCGGCGGGGCGGGCAGCCAAGGCCGCCGCCGACGAGCTGATCGCGATCGTGGGGATCGGCTGCCGGTACCCGGGTGGGGTCCGCTCCGCCGACGACCTCTGGCGGCTCGTGGACACCGGCACCGACGCCATCGGGGAGTTCCCGGCCAACCGCGGGTGGGACCTCGAGCGGCTCTTCGACGACGATCCGGCCGCCGCCGGCAAGTCCTACGCGCGCACCGCCGGGTTCCTCTACGACGCCGACCGGTTCGACGCCGGGTTCTTCGGCATCAACCCGCGCGAGGCGCTCGCCATCGACCCGCAGCAGCGGGTGCTGCTGGAGACGGCCTGGAACACCGTCGAGCACGCGGGGCTCGACCCGGCGGCGCTGCGCGGCACGCGGACCGGGGTGTTCGCCGGTGTCGTCGCCACGGACTACGGCGCGCGGCTGTACCCGGTGCCAGACGGGCTCGAAGGGTACCTGTCGACGGGGACGACGACGAGCGTCGCGTCCGGGCGCATCGCGTACACGCTCGGGCTCGAAGGGCCCGCCGTCACCGTCGACACCGCGTGCTCCTCGTCGCTGGTGGCGCTGCACCTGGCCGTGCAGTCGCTGCGGCAAGGGGAGTGCGACCTCGCGCTCGCGGGCGGGGCGACCATCATGGCGACTCCGGTCAGCTTCGTCGAGTTCTCCCGCCAGCGGGTCCTGTCGCCCGACGGGCGCTGCAAGGCGTTCGCGGACGCGGCCGACGGCGCCGGGTGGGGCGAGGGCGTCGGCGTGCTGCTGCTGGAGCGGCTGTCGGACGCGCGGCGCAACGGGCGGCGGATCCTGGCCGTGGTGCGCGGGTCGGCGCTGAACCAGGACGGTGCGAGCAACGGTCTTACGGCGCCGAACGGCCCGTCGCAGGAGCGGGTCATCCGCGACGCGCTCGCCGCCGCCGGGCTGAACGGCAACGACGTCGACGCCGTCGAGGCGCACGGCACCGGCACCGCCCTCGGCGACCCGATCGAGGCGCAGGCGCTGCTGGCCACCTACGGCCGGCAGCGCCCGGCCGACCGGCCCCTGCGGATCGGCTCGATCAAGTCGAACATGGGGCACTCCGTCGCCGCGGCCGGCGTCGGCGGCATCATCAAGATGGTCATGGCACTGCGCAACGGTGTCCTGCCGCGCACCCTGCACGTCGACTCCCCGTCCCGCCACGTCGACTGGTCGGGCGGCAGTCTCCGGGTGCTGACCGAGGCCGAGCCGTGGCCGCGGACGGACCGGCCGCGGCGCGGTGCGGTGTCGTCGTTCGGCATCAGCGGTACCAACGCGCACGTCATCCTCGAAGAGGGCCCCGAGGCGGCGCTGGACCCGCCGGCGGAGCCCGAGGTGGTGCCGTGGGTGCTGTCGGCGCACTCCGCGGAGGCGCTGCGCGCCCAGGCGGCCGGCCTCAGGGACCTGACCGGGCGCCCGCTGGAGCTCGCGGTCGCGCTGGACCGGGTCCGCTCCGGGCATCCGGTGCGCGCGGTCGCCATCGGCGAGGAGGCGCTCACGGCGCTCGTCGACCAGGTCCCGCACCCGAACCTCGTCCAGACCACGACGCCGTCGCCGGGCCGGACCGTGTTCGTGTTCCCGGGTCAGGGCAGTCAGTGGACGGGCATGGGCCGGGAGCTGTACCGCACGGATGCGGTCTTCGCCGCGCACCTGGACGCCTGCGCCGCGGCGCTGCGCCCGCACACGGACTGGGACCTGATCGAGGTCGTCACGACGGGCGGTGAGGACGCGTTCGACCGGGTCGACGTGGTGCAGCCGGTGCTGTTCGCGGTGATGGTGAGTCTGGCTCGGCTGTGGGAGCACCACGGGGTGCGCCCGCATGCGGTGGTCGGGCACTCGCAGGGCGAGATCGCGGCGGCGCACATCGCGGGGGCGTTGAGCCTGGCGGATGCGGCGAAGATCAGTGCGCTGCGTGCTCAGGCGCTCAACCACATCAGTGTCGCGGGTGGGATGACGTATCTGCCGATGACGCCGGCGGAGGCGGAAGCCGTCATCGGTCAGGGTTTGAGCATCGCGGCGACGAACGGTCCGGCGCACACCATCGTGGCGGGTGGGGCGGAGGCGTTGGATGAGCTGCAGGTGTGGTGCGAGGAGCGGGAGATCCGTGCCCGGCGCATCCCGGTGACGTACGCCAGCCACTCCGACCACATCGACGAGTTGCAGGAGCGGATTGTCGGTGCGCTCGGCGACATCACCGCGCAGCCGGCCGAGATCGCGTTCTACTCGGCGGTCACCGGTGGCCAGATCGACACCACCACCCTGACGGGCGGCTACTGGTACGAGAACCTGCGGCGTCCGGTGGCGTTCCAGGCCGCCGTGGAGGCGCTGATCGCGGCCGGGCACACCAACTTCGTCGAGGCAAGCCCGCATCCCGTGCTGACGACCGCGATCGCCGACACCGCCGAGGCCGCAGACGCCGGGCCGGTGACGACCGTGGGGACGCTGCGGCGGGGCGAGGACCATCATCTGCGGTTCTTCACCAGCCTCGCGACCGCGTACGTCAACCACATCACCGGGCCCGTCGACTGGCACCTCCCGCAGGCGCCGGCCGCCGAACTGCCGCCCTATCCGTTCCAGGGGCAGCGGTTCTGGCTCGAGGAGAACGCGCCGACCGGCGACGTGGCCGCGGTCGGGCTCACGCCCGCCGGGCACCCCCTCGCCGCGGCCGCGCTCGAGGTCGCCGACGGCGAGAGCGTCGTGCTCACCGCCCGGCTGTCCCTCGCCACACACGCCTGGCTCGCCGACCACGCCGTCGCCGGCACCGTCATCCTGCCCGGCACCGCGCACGTCGAGCTGGCGCTCACCGCCGGGCGGCACGCCGGCGCGCCGCACCTCGACGAGCTCACCATCGAGGCGCCGCTGGTCATCCCGGCCGCCGGCGCGGTGCAGGTGCAGGTCGTCGCCGGTGCCGCCGACGAGGACGGGCGGCGAAGCATCAGCGTGCACTCGCGGCCGTCCGCCGAGGACGGCGACGGCGAGTGGACGCGGCACGCCACCGGCTCGCTCAGCGGGCGGATCGTCGCCGCGCCGCCCACCGGCGGCGAGGCCTGGCCGCCCGCCGACGCCGAGCGGATCGATCTCGGCGACCTCTACGAGCGGCTGGCGGACCACGGGCTGCAGTACGGGCCGGCGTTCCAGGGGCTGCGCGCGGCCTGGCGCGCCGGGAACCGGCTCTGCGCCGAGGTGGCGCTGCCCGAGGAGGAGCTCGAGCGGGCCGGGCAGTGCAACCTCCACCCGGCGCTGCTCGACGCGGTCCTGCACACCATCGGCGCCGACGCCGCCCAGCGCGACGGCGCCGAACAGCAACCCGTCCGGCTGCCGTTCTCGTGGGAGGGCGTCGCCGTGCACGCCGTCGGCGCCACCGCCGTGCGGGCGGTCATCGAACCCCTCGCCGACGACGCCGTGTCGCTCACCGTCCTCGACGCCGGCGGCGCGCCCGTGCTCAACGTCGGCTCGCTGGTCATCCGGGCCGTCTCCGAGGAGCAGCTGAGCGGGGCGCGGGCCGGCTACCACGACGGGTTGTACGCCATGACCTGGCCAACCCTCGCCCTGCCCGGCGACCGTGCGCCCGCCCCCGCCGACTGGGTGACCCTGGACGCCGGGTTCGACGCGCTGCGCGCGGCCCTGGACGAAGGCCGTCCGGCGCCGTCCGCGGTCCTCGTCGAGGCCGTCGCCGCGCAGCAGGAGCCCGCCGCGGTACACGCCCTCGCCCACCGCATGCTCGCCCTGGTCGTCGAGCACCTCGGCGAGCCGCGGCTGGAGGGCACGAAGCTCGTCGTGATGACCCGCGGCGCCGTCGACCCCGACGGCACCGGCCCGGCCGACCTCGCCGCCGCCCCGATCTGGGGCCTCGTGCGCACCGCGCAGGCGGAGAACCCCGACCGGCTGCAGATCGTCGACCTCGACGACCACCCCGACAGCCGCCGCGCCCTGCCCGCCGCCCTCGCCACCGGGGAGCCGCAGCTGGCCCTGCGCGCCGGCACCGTGCACACGCCCCGGCTCGGGCGGCTGCCGCGCGAGGACGACGCCGGAGCGCGGCCGCTCGACCCGGGCGGGACCGTGCTGCTCACCGGCACCGGCACCCTCGGCGGGCTGCTCGCCCGGCACCTCGTCGAGCGCCACGGCATCCGGCACCTGCTGCTCGTCAGCCGCCGCGGCGCCGACGCGCCCGGTGCCGCCGAGCTCGCCGACGGGCTGGGCGCGCTCGGGGCCGACGTGCGGTACGCGGCCTGCGACACCGCCGACCGCGCGGCCCTCGCCGCGGTCCTCGCGGGGGTGCCGGCCGACCGGCCGCTCACCGCGGTCTTCCACACCGCCGGCGTGCTCGACGACGGCGTGCTCGCCTCCCTGACCCCCGAGCGGTTCAGCGGGGTGCTGCGCCCGAAGGTCGACGCCGCCTGGCACCTGCACGAGCTGACCCGCGGGCACGACCTCGCGGCGTTCGTGACCTACTCCTCGCTCGCCAGCACCCTCGGCAACCCCGGCCAGGCGAACTACGCCGCCGCCAACACGTTCCTCGACGCCCTCGCGGCGCACCGCCGGAGCCTCGGCCTGCCGGGGCTCGCGCTGGCGTGGGGGCTGTGGGGGCAGGCCAGCTCCATGACCGGGCACCTCGACGCCGCCGACCTCGCCCGGATCAGCCGCGGCGGCGTCACGCCGCTGGCCACCGACGACGCCCTCGCCCTGCTCGACACGGCCCTCGCCACCGGGCGGGCGGCGGTCGCGCCGGCCCGGCTCGACCTGCCCGCGCTGCGCGGCCTCGCCGCCTCCGGGATGGTCGCGCCGCCGCTGCGCGGGCTCGTCCGGCTGCCGGCCCGGCGGGTCGGCGCCGGTGCGGACGCGTCGACGCTGCGGCAGCGGCTCGCCCAGGCCGGGCCCGACGGGCAGCGGCAGGTCCTCGCCGACATGGTGCTCGGCACCGTCGGCACCGTGCTCGGGCACGCCTCCGCCGAACGGCTCGACGCCGGGCTGGCGTTCAAGGACCTCGGGTTCGACTCGCTCACCGCCGTGGAGCTGCGCAACCGGCTGGGCGGCAGCACCGGGCTGCGGCTGCCCGCCACCCTCGTGTTCGACCACCCCAACCCGAACTCGCTCATCGAGCACCTGCTGCAGGAGCTCGCACCGGCGACCGGGCCCGCCTCGACGCTCGACGAGCTGGACCGCCTCGCCGCGGCGCTCGCCGGGCTTACGCCCGGGGAGCAGGAGCGGCAGCAGATCACGAGCCGGCTGCAGGCGATGCTCGCCCGCTTCACCGCGAACGTCCCCGGCCCGTCCGAACCGGACCTGGCCGGGCGGATCGAGGCGGCCACCGCCGCGGACATCTTCGACCTGATCGACAACGAGCTGGGCAGGAGCGTGCGATGACGAACGAGGAGAAGCTGGTCGACTACCTCAAGTGGGTGACCGCCGACCTGCACCGCACCCGCCAGCAGCTGGCCGAGAGCGAGCGCGCCCGCACCGAGCCGATCGCGGTGGTGTCGATGAGCTGCCGGTACCCGGGCGGCGTGCGCACCCCCGACGACCTCTGGGACCTCGTCGCCGCCGGCGCCGACGTCATCGGCGGGTTCCCGGCCGACCGCGGCTGGGACGTCGAGAACCTCTACGACCCCGACCCCGACGCCACCGGCAAGAGCTACACCCGCCAGGGCTACTTCCTCTACGACGCCGCCATGTTCGACGCCGGCTTCTTCGGCATCAGCCCGCGCGAGGCGGTCGCCACCGACCCGCAGCAGCGGCTGCTGCTGGAGACCGCGTGGGAGGCGTTCGAGCGGGCCGGCCTCGACGTGGAGTCCCTGCGCGGCAGCGCCACCGGCGTGTTCACCGGGCTGATGTACGCCGACTACGGCGGCCGCGTCCGCAAGGTGCCGGCCGACCTGGAGGGGTACCTCGGCAACGGCAGCGCCGGCAGCGTCGCCTCCGGGCGCGTCGCCTACACCTTCGGCCTCGAAGGACCCGCCGTCACCGTCGACACCGCCTGCTCCTCCTCCCTCGTCGCGATGCACATGGCCGCGCAGGCCCTGCGCGCCGGCGAGTGCGACCTGGCCCTCGCCGGCGGCGTCACCGTGCTCGCCGGGCCCGGGCTGTTCACCGAGTTCAGCCGGCAGCGCGGCCTGTCGCCCGACGGGCGGTGCAAGTCCTTCAGCGACGGCGCCGACGGCGCCGGCTTCGGCGAGGGCGCCGGCCTCGTCCTGCTCGAGCGGCTCGGCGACGCCCAGCGCAACGGCCACCCCGTCCTCGCCGTCATCCGCGGCAGCGCCGTCAACCAGGACGGCGCCAGCAACGGGCTCACGGCCCCGAACGGCCCCGCACAGCAGCGGGTCATCCGCCGCGCCCTCGCCGGCGCCGGCCTCGCACCGTCCGACGTGGACGTCGTCGAGGCGCACGGCACCGGCACCACCCTCGGCGACCCCATCGAGGCACAGGCGCTGCTGGCCACCTACGGCCAGGACCGCCCGGCCGGGTGCCCGCTGCTGCTCGGGTCCATCAAGTCGAACATCGGCCACACGCAGGCCGCGGCCGGCGTCGCCGGGGTCATCAAGATGGTGATGGCGATGCGGCACGGGCTGCTGCCGCGCACCCTGCACGCGCAGACGCCGAGCGCGCACGTCGACTGGGACGGCGACCGCGTCGAGCTGCTGCAGCAGGAGCGGCCCTGGCCCGCCGGGGAACGCGTGCGGCGCGCGGCGGTGTCGTCGTTCGGCATCAGCGGTACCAACGCGCATCTGATCTTGGAAGAGGCCCCGGCCGGCGAGGCGGAGGCGGCGCCCGCGCCCGGCGGCGATCCCCGGCTCGTGCCGTGGGTGCTGTCGGCCAAGACCCAGGCCGCGCTGCGCGGCCAGGCGGCCCGGCTCGCCAACCTCCAGGCCGCGCCGGCCACGGTCGCGCACGCCCTCGCCACCGCCCGCGGCACGTTCCAGCACCGGGCCGTCATCGTCGGCGACGAGCCCGACGGCTTCCGCTGGGCGCTGGGCGCGCTCGCCGAGGGCGCCGCCGCGCCGAACCTGGTCACCGGCGCGGCCTCCGGCGGCGGGCCGGTCGCGTTCGTCTACTCCGGGCAGGGCAGCCAACGGGCCGAGATGGGGCGGCAGCTGTACGCCGACCACGCCGCCTTCGCCGAAGCGCTCGACGAGGCGTGCGCCCACCTCGACCCGCACCTGCCGCAGCCCCTGCGCCCGATCATGTTCGCGCCCGCCGGCACCCCCGAGCACGCCCTGCTCAACACCACCCGCTACACCCAGCCGGCGCTGTTCGCGTTCCACACGGCCCTGCACCGGCTCCTGGCACACCACGGCGTCGAGCCCGACCACCTCATCGGCCACTCCATCGGCGAGCTCAGCGCCGCCCATCTCGCCGGCGTGCTCAGCCTCGCCGACGCCGCGAAGCTCATCACCACCCGCGCCGCGCTCATGGACGGCATCGCCACCCCCGGCGCGATGACCGCCGTCCAGGCGCCCGCCGCCGTCGTCGAGCCCTACCTGGCCGAGCTGCCCGGCGCCGGGATCGCCGCGGTCAACAGCCCCACGAGCACCGTCATCGCCGGCGACCCCGACGCCGTCGCCGCCGCCACCGCCCGGCTGCGCGGCGACGGCTACCGCACCCGCCGGCTCAACGTGTCGCACGCCTTCCACAGCGCGCACATGGAGCCGATCGTCGAGGAGTTCCGGCGTACCGCGGCCACGCTGACCTTCCGGGCACCCGTCGTTCCCGTCGTGTCCAACCTCACCGGCGCCCAGGCCGGCGCCGAACAGCTCGCCGACCCCGGCTACTGGGCCGCGCACATCCGCCGCGCGGTGCAGTTCGCAGGCGGCGTCGAGCACCTGCGCGACCGCGGCGTCGCCGCCTACCTGGAGATCGGCCCGTCCGCGGCGCTGACCCCGATGGTCCACGAGTGCCTCGCCGGCGCGCCCGCGACCGTGCTGCCCGTCGTGCGCGGCGACCAGCCGGAGACACGCACCCTGCTCGCCGCCCTCGCCCAGCTGTGGGTCCGCGGCCACCGGGTCGCGTGGGCCGCCGCCGCGCCACCGACCGGCGGGCGGGTGGAGCTGCCGACGTACGCGTTCGAGCGGGAACGGTACTGGCTCGACGCCGACACCGGGCCGGCCGCGGCCGAGCACGGCGCCGACGCCCGTTTCTGGGCCGCCGTCGCCGGCCTCGACGCCGGCGCGCTCGGCGACCTGCTGCACGTGGACCCGGCGCGGCGGGAGGGGCTCGCCGGGCTGGTGCCCGCCATCGACGCCTGGCGGCGGCGGCGCGACTGGGCGTACCGCATCGCCTGGACCCCGATCGCCGAGCCCGTCACGGCCGCGCTCACCGGTGCGTGGCTGCTCGTCGACGACGGCACCGGCCCCGAGCTGCTGGCGGCCTGCGCGGAGGCGATCGCCGAGCACGGCGGCCGGCCGTTGCGCGTCTCCCTCGACCTGGCCGCCGACGCCGACGGCGCCCTGGAGGACCGGCTCAAGGACGCCGCGGCCGGTGAGGCGATCGCCGGCATCCTCCTGCGCACCGGGCAGCGGACGGACCGACTCGCCGGAGTGCTGCCCGAGGAGATCCGCGACGTCCCGCTGTGGCAGGTCGCGCAGGACGACGAACCCGGACGCGCCGGCTGCATCGGCCTGCCGGAGCGGCTCGACGCCCGCTGTCGGACCCGGCTCGCCGCCGTCCTCCAGCAGGGGTCCGCCGAGGAGGCCGTCGCGGTGCGCCCGTCCGGCGTGTACGCCCGCCGCCTCGTGCGCACGAACCTCGAGAGCGACCCGGAAACCTGGTGGCGGCCCCGTGGCGCCGTCAGGGTCGTCGGTGCGGACACCGCCCTCGGCGCCCGGTTCGCCGCGTGGCTCACCGCCGCCGGCGCGGCGCCCGACCCGGACGCGCCGCCGACCGCGGTCGTCCACATCGGCGCGCCGGAGACGGCCGTCGCGCTCGCCGAGGAGGTGGCCGGGCTCGACCTCGACGCCATCGTGTTCTGCACGCCGCTCAGCGGCGCCCTTTCCGAGGCCGCCGACCCGGACTCGGCCGCGGCGCAGGCCCGGCTGGAGGCGCTGAGCCGCCGGCTGCGCGCCGACGGCCGCCCCGCGCTCACCGTGGCGCTCGGGCCCGTCCCCGACCTGGACACCGGCGGCGCGCACGTGTTCGAGCTGATCCGCGCCGCGGTCGGGCACGGCGAGGCCGCCGTCGCCCTCGCCGACGTCGACTGGGCCGCCATCGAACCCGCCGCCGTCGGGCCCCTCGCCCGCGCGCTGCCCGAGCTCGGCCACCACGGCCGGGCCGGCCTCGGGCGGGCCGCCGACGACGCCGAGTCGCTGCGCCGCCGCCTCGCCGGGGCCGACGCCGGCGAACGGCGCGCCATCGTCCTCGACGTCGTGCGCACCCGCGCCGCCGACGTGCTCGGCCACGCCTCCGCCGACGCCATCGACGAGACCGGCGACTTCCTCGACCTCGGCTTCTCCTCGTTCACCGCGCTGGAGCTGCGCAACCTCCTCGCCGAGGCGACCGGCCTCGAGCTCGCCCCGGTCGTCGTCTTCGAGCTGCGCACCCCGGCCGCCCTCGTCGAGTTCCTGCTCGCCGAGCTCACCACCAAGGAGGACCTCCCCGATGCAGCCGGCTGACTTCGAAGCGCACCGCCGCACCGCCCGCGGCCCCGACGGCGAGGTGTCCTATGTGGACATCGGCGGCGGGGCGGTGGCTGTGTTCGTGCACGGCATCGGCCTCAACGCCCGGTTCTGGCGCAACGTCGTCGACGCCGTGCGCGACGAGCGCCGGTGCATCGCGATCGACCTGCCGCTGCACGGGCACAGCGCGGCGCGGCCCGGCCAGGATCTCTCGCTGCCCGCGCTCGCCCGCGCGATCGAGGCGGTGCGGGCGGGCGTGGGCGCCGAGGCGATCGACCTCGTCGGCAACGACACCGGCGGGGCCCTGGCGCAGCTGTACGCCGCGGCGCACCCCGAGCGGCTGCGCAGCCTCGCGCTCACCAACTGCGAGGCCGACGGCAACATCCCCGCGCCCGCCTTCCAGGGCGCCGTCGACGCCGCCGCGCGCGGCGAGTTCGCGCCGCGGGTGCACGCCGCCTACCGGAACCTCGAAGAGCTCGAGCCGGGGCGGCGGCCGCTCGCGCACGGATGGGAGCACCCGGAGCGGGTCGACATCGACACGATGCGCTCGTACATGGCGCCGCTCGCCGGCACGCTCGAGGCGGCCCGGCAGTTCGAGCGGCTGCTCACCTCCCTCGACCCGGCACACCTGCGCGCGGCGGAGCCGGGGCTGCGGGCGCTCGCGGTGCCCACGCTCATTGCCTGGGGTACCGCGGACGACCACTTCGACGTCGCCTGGGCGCACTGGCTGCGCGACACCATCCCGGGCGCGGAGCTGGTCGAGCTGCCCGGCGCTCGGCTGTTCTTCCCCGACGAGCGGGCCGACGAGCTGGTGCCCCTGCTGCGCAAGCTGTGGACGGCCCGGGGCGAGCCCCGGGCCGTCTGAGGTGGCTCAGCGCCGCGCCGCCGCGGTGCCGAGCAGGTCCTGGCGGACCAGCCGGAGGATCTCGGCGGCGTGGTCGGTGAGGAAGAAGTGCCCGCCGGTGAACACCCGCAGCGTCAGGCCGCCGTCGGTGTGCCGCTCCCACGCGCAGGCGTCGTCCATGTCGACCTGCGGGTCGGCGTTGCCGGTCAGCACCGTGACCGGGCACGCGACGCGGGCGGCGGGCTCGCACGTGTACCGCTCGATGGCCCGGTAGTCGGCGCGCAGCGCCGGCAGGATCATCGGCAGCAGCTCCTCGTCGCCGAGGATGCGCGGGTCGGAGCCGCTCAGTCCGCGCAGCTCGGCGATGATGCCGGCGTCGTCGAGCAGGTGCACGCGGCCCTCCCGCCACCGCGACGGCGCCCGCCGGCCCGACGCGAACAGCCGCACCGGGCCGTTGCGGCCGGCGCCGCGCAGCCGCAGGGCAACCTCGAACGCGACGATCGCGCCCATGCTGTGGCCGAAGAACGCGAACGGCCGGTCCGTCCACGGCAGCAGTGCCTCGACGACGCCGTCGGCCAGGTCCGGCAGGTGCTCGATGCCGGGCGTGTGCCGGCGGTCCTGGCGGCCCGGGTACTGCAGCGCGAGCACGTCCACGGCCGGCGAGAGCGCGGCCGACATCGGCCGGTAGAAGGTCGCCGAGCCGCCGGCGTGCGGGAAGCACACGAGCCGCACGGCCGCGTCGTCGGCCGGGTGGTAGCGGCGCACCCACGCGCCGGTGTCGTCCATGTGGTTGCCGGTGGCCGCCATGTCAGGCCGCCACCGTGTGGTACAGCCGGTCGTCGGCGGCCAGGATCGCGCGGTGCAGGTCCCGCAGCGCCCGGCAGGGCTCCAGGCCGAGCTCGCGGTTGAGCGTGTGGCGCGCCGCGGCGTAGGCCTTCAGCGCGTCCGCCTGCCGTTCGGAGCGGTACAGCGCGAGCATGAGCTGGCGGTGGAACGCCTCCCGGAACGGGTGCTCGGCGACCTGCTGGAACAGGAAGCCCACCATGTCGCGGTGCCGGCCGAGGGCCAGGTTGGCCTCGACCATCAGCTCCACGCACTCCAGGCGCGCCTCCTCCAGCCAGATGACGAACGTGTTGATCGCCGGGCTCTCCCGCAGCCCGACCAGCGCCGGTCCCCGCCACAGCCGCAGCGCCGCCTCGAACGTGCGCACGGCCTCGGCGTGCCGGGCGGCGGCGAGCTGCGCGCGCCCGGTGCGCATCCGGTCGCGGAACAGCGCCAGGTCGATCTCGCCGGGCCCCACGTCCAGCAGGTACCCGGGCGCCTTCGTCACGATCGGGCTCTCCGCCACGCCCGGGCGGGCCAGGAACCGGCGCAGCTGCGAGATGTACACGTGCACCGCCGCCTTCGCTCGCTGCGGCGGGTGCTCGCCCCACACCTCGTGCATGAGCTGGCTGATCGGCACCACCTGCCCGGACCTGATCAGCAGGACCGCCAGTAGGATCTCCATCTTGTGTGCGCTCACCGTGGTGCCGTGCTGCCCGCCCTGCACCCGCAGCGGACCCATGACCTCGTACCGCAGTCCTGATTCTCGGAAATCTGCATCGGCAATTATCTCGGCCGATGTATTGTGACTATCTACCGGTGCCCTGTTTGCTGTCCGCACTGTCCGCCTCCCCGATACGACGTCGGCGCCTCCCACGCAATTGCTGAGGCCGCAGCAATCGGTGAAATCTCGCGCTGGTCAAGCGCTTTTGATCTCAAAGGAGGGCCGTGCCGAACGATATCCACGGCATACATTGCCTTCAACCCCTAAGTGGTTGTCCGGTATCCGCGGGCAACACCCGATAAACGCCCGTTTAGCGGCAAAGCGGGACATAGCGGCAAAGCAGGACATCGCGGCAAATCAGGCATATAGGGCGGGCTCGTCAAACGTCGCAGGACACCCATGCGGCGCGGCCGAGGCGGGGGAGCGGCGGGTCGCCCAGCCACGGCAGGCGCCCGGCGCCGTGCCGGTGCCGGGCGGCGACGACCAGCGCCGGGCCGCCGGGCGGCGCGGCGGCCGCGAGGGCCTGGTGCAGCGTGCGGCCCGGGGGCAGCAGGCCGAAGTGCCAGCGCCGGTCGCACGCCGCCAGCAGCACCGCGGCCTCGGCGAACAGCTCGGCGGCGAGCCGGTCGTCGGGCTGGAACGTCAGGCCGTGCGCGGTCAGCACCGGCTCGGACAGCAGCTGGCGGGGCCGGGCGAGGACCACCAGCCGGCCCGAGTGCTGCGCGGCGTGGCGCACCGCGGCCAGGCTGCACTGCCGCTCGTCGATGACGGCGACGACGAGGTCGTCGCCGCCGCCGGCGCTGGGAACGCTCCGGGCCATGTGGGGTGTCCTCCCGGCGGCCGGAGGAGGGCGGCGGCCGCCGCGGTCACCGTCGCGCGGCCGGCTAAGGGCCGCCTTACCGGCGGCTAAACGACCACGGACAGCGGAAACGGGCGATGCCGCAGGTGGCACCTGGCATATACGCGCCGTGTGGGAAATGTCACTAGTTGCGACGGGCGTGCCGGCAACCTTGCGGCCGTATCTTCCGTTACTGCAGCGCCGCGCCGAGCCGCCCGCGATCCGCCGCGCGACGCGCCGCCGGGCGTCGGATGATCGACCAAGCACGCGCGAGATTGCGTTGTATGGTGGAGCCCAAGTGTGTCGATGATCCTCCATAAGATTGATGACCGTAAAATTAGTGGATTCGCTCCCGACGAGGGAGATGATTTCTTTCAGGTAACGCCCAGGAAATATAGACGACGCATCAGTGTGGATGCTTGGACATGCAGATCTTCTTCCTAGCGCGGCTATCGGATACAACAACCGCGTTCGGGTCGGCCATGCCCGAGAAGGCCCACCAAGACGTTGACGCTCGACGACGGGGAGACGAGCACCATGCCTGCTGGCGACGGTAGTGCCGGCGTCCGGTCCGGGAGGAAGACCGGATGACGCTCGTGGAGCGCGGCGAGCAGTTCGAGGCCCTACGAGAGATCCTGAGCAGCACCGTCGCCGGCACCGGGAACATCGCTGTGGTCAGCGGCCCGGTCGCCAGCGGCAAGACGGAGCTGCTGCGGGCGGTCAGCGACGAGGCGGCCCGCGCCGGCATGACCACCCTGCGGGCGGTCGCCGCATCCGCCGAGCGCATGCTGCCGCTCGCCTTGATCGGGCAACTGCTGCCCGGCGCCGACGTCCCGCATGGGCCGGCCGGGCGCATCCAGCGGCTCGTCGCCGCCGGCGCCGAGGTGGCCTGCGGGCACGAGCCAGGCACCGCCCGCACCGAGCAGGCCATGGCGACCGTGCTGCACGACCTGTGCCGCGAGCTGCTGGACCTGGCCGCCGTCCGGCCGCTGTTCATCGGCATCGACGACATCCACCATGCCGACGTGGCGTCGCTGCAGTGCCTGCTGTACCTCTCCCGCCGCATCGACGACGTGCCGATCCTGCTCGCCGTCAACGCGCCGGCCCAGATCCAGCTCGTGCACCCGCTGCTGCAGGGCGAGCTGCTGCGCCACCCCCGCTGCCACCTGATCCGCCTGAGCCTGCTGTCGGCCGGTGGCGTCGCCGAGATCGTGCGCGACCGGATCGACGGGCCGGAGTTCCTCGAGCGCGAGTACTTCGGCCTGACCGGCGGCAACCCCCTGCTCGTGCACGCGCTCGTCACCGACCATCAGTCCGGCACACCCGGCGACCCTGTCAACCCCGTCAACCCGGCCGGGCCGGTCGTCGGCGAGACCTACAGCAGCGCCGTGCTCAGCTGCCTGTACCGCAGCGGCTCCCGCGCCCTGGAGTGCGCCCGCGGCCTGGCCCTGCTCGGCCCCGGCGCGCCCGCCTCCCGGCTCGGCCGGCTCGTGCGGCTGACCCCCGATGAGGTGCAGCGCACCGCGAAGGTGCTCGCGCTCACCGGCCTGCTGGGGCCCGACGGCTGGTTCCGACATCCCTGCGTGCAGGCCGCGATCCTGGAGGGCATGGCCGCCGCCGACCGCGCGGCGCTGCACCGCCGGGCCGCGGAGATCCTGCACGAGGAGGGCGCCGACGCCGCCACGATCGCCCGGCACCTCGTCGCCGCCGCGCACTGCCGCGCGCCCTGGATGGTCGACGTGCTCAACGAGGCCGCCGAGGCGAGCGCGGCGCAGGGCGAGCTCACCCGCGCCCTGGACTTCCTGCGCCTGGCCCGGCACGCCGACCTCGACGACGACCGCCGGCTCACCACCGCGGCCAACGCCGCCAGCGTCGAGTGGCGCCTGGACCCCTCGACCGCCGCCCGGCACCTGCCGCACCTGGCCGCCGCCGCGCGCGACGGCCGCCTGCCGATCCGGCAGGCCCCGGTGCTCGTCAAGCACCTGCTCTGGCGCGGCTGCGTCGACCAGGCGATGGACGCGCTGCGCGACGGCGTCGCCCGCATCCGCACCATGACCGCGGAGACGGCGCTCCTGCTCACCACGGCCCAGTTGTGGCTGTCGCTGATCTACCCCGAGGTCTTCCAGTCCTTCATGGCCGAGGAGATCATGCCCAAGCGCAACGAGTGGGCCGGCGTGCTCGCCGACCCTCGGCTGCGCGCCGTCGACGCGCTCGCGGTCGCACAGCGCGGCGGGCGCATCCCGGAGATCACCAGCGCGGCCGAGCAGGTGCTGCAGCAGTCCTACCTCGACGACCTCTCCGTCGAGTCGATCATCGTGGCGCTGGCGTCGCTCGTGTACACCGACCAGCTCCAGTCGGCGTCGGCCTGGTGCGACCGGATGCTCGACGCCGCCGCGCCCCGCGCGCTGATGTGGCAGGCCCTGTTCACGGCGGTGCGCGCGTCGATCAGCGGCCGCCAGGGCGACCTGCGCGCCGCCGAGGCGCAGTCCCGGCTCGCGCGGTCCCTCGTGTCCGACCGCAGCTGGGGCGTCGCCGTCGGCTGGCCCCTGGCCACCGAGGTCTTCGTCGCCCTGGCCCGCGGCCGCCACGACGCCGCCGCCGAGCACCTCGCCAAGCCGGTGCCGGAGCCGATGTTCCAGACCCCGTTCGGGCTGCACTACATGCACGCCCGCGGCTGCTACTACGCCGCCACCGGCCGGCACGCCGCGGCGCTGCACGAGTTCCTCACCTGCGGCGAGCTCATGCGCCGCTGGGGCGTCGACCGGGTCGCGCTGGTGCCGTGGCGAGGGGAGGCGGCGTTGGTACTGCACCGGCTCGGTCGTACCGACGAAGCCAGACGCCTCGCCGAGGAGCAGCTGGCGATGTCCCCGGCCGGCCAGCCCCGCTCGCGCGGCACCTCCCTGCGCGTGCTCGCCGCGCTCAGCGAGCCGCGGGCGCGCGTCACCCTGCTGCGCGAGGCGCGCGAAAGCTTCGCCGCCTGCGGCGACCAGTTCCAGCTGGCGGGGGCGCTGGGCGACCTCGCGGCGGCGTACCGCGCGATCGGCGAACCCCACGTGGCCCGCACGACCGCCGGCCTGGCCGCCCGGCTCGCCGCAGAGTGCGGCGCCGACGCGGTCGTGGCCCGGCTGGAGCTCGAGGCCGGCGATGCCGCGCACTTAGCCCCGGCCCGGGCCGCCGCCAACGATGCGGCCGGCGTCGGGCACGCGGAGTGCTCCGCGCGGTCGGCAGTGGAGGCGGCCGACGGCAGCGAGGAGGAAGCCGCGCCGGCCACCGTCTCGCTGCGCGAGCGCTGCCGGCCGTTCCGCTCCGCGGTCGAGGGCCCTGCGCCCGACCGCGGCGCGCCCGGGCCCGGTGAACTGAGCGACGCCGAGCGGCGCGTGGCCGAGCTCGCCGCGCGGGGCCTGACCAACCGGCAGATCGCGAGCCGCCTCTACGTGACCATCAGCACCGTGGAGCAGCACCTGACGCGCATCTACCGCAAGCTCAAGGTCGCCAGCCGCACCGACCTGCCGACGTCGCTGCTGGACTCGGTACCCCCATTCTGAGGCGCCAGCCACCCCTAACCTGCGCGAATAAGTCTCAGGTTAGGGGTGCGGGACCGTGGTACGGGCGGGCGCTATCGATCATCATGGATGTGCCGTTTCCGGTACACCACGGGGATTTTCAGGAGGTGCCCGTTGAACGACGACATCGACACGCAGGCCCAGGAGGCGCTCACGGCGGTGCTCGAGGGCGGCCCGAGCAGCCTGCCCGAGGCGCTGCGGCGCCAGCCGGCACCGTCCGGCGACGACCGCATCAAGGTGCCGCACCTGGGCGGCTACGAGCACTTCGAGCGCGCCGGCAGCGTGGACGGCGACGCGCACGTCGTGTACCGCTGGACGGCACGCACCCGCATCGCGGAGTGACGTCCGTCCATAGTGGAAGAGATTTGGGCCGGGCGGCGCGCGATGCGCCACCCGGCCCAACTTTGTGCCGGGCGCCGCACCCCCGGGGGGTAGGGCGGGCGCCCGGCGTGATTGTCGTTCCGTGTGTTACTTGGCTGCCGCGGCCGCCGCGGCGGCGGGCTTGGCCGCCTCCTCCTGCTTCGCGGCCGGCTTGCCCGGCGCGAAGAACGCGAGGATGAGCGCGCCGGCCGCGGAGATGCCGGCCGCGAGGAACGCGGCCGTGATGCCGTGCGTCAGCGCGTAGTTCGCCTGCTCCTGCACCGAGGCGCCGGCCGGCTGCCCGGCCACGGAGCGGCTCGCCGAGCCGAGCACCGTCACGAAGATGGCCAGGCCCAGCGTGCCGCCGAGCCACTGCAGGGTCTGCAGCAGGCCGGAGGCGGCACCGGAGTCCTGCGGCGCGACGCCCGACATGATGGTCATGTTCAGCGTCGGGAAGCTGATGCCGACGCCGAGGCCGATCAGGAACAGCGGCACGAAAATCGCGGCGAAGTAGTTGCTGTCGGTGCTGAGCTGCGTGAGCCAGGCCATGCCGCCGGCGATGCAGATCGCGCCGCCGACGAGCAGCGGCCGGGCGCCGAGCTTGGGCAGCAGCTTGGGCACGAGACGCACCGCGGCGAACTGCATCAGCGTCATGGGCAGGAACGCAAGGCCCGCGCGGATCGGGCTGAAGCTCAGCACGCCCTGCTGGAACTGGGTGAGCAGGAACAGCACGCTGAACATGGCCGCGGTCAGCAGCAGCGTCGCCGAGTAGGCACCGGCGCGCGAGGGGTTGGCGAACAGGTGCAGCGGCGTGATCGGCTGGCTGACCCGCGTCTCGATGACGAAGAACACGGCGAGCATGACGGCGGCGACGATGAACGCGCCCAGCGCCGTGCGGTCCGACCAGCCCTTGTTGCCGACCTGGATGAACGCGTACACCAGCGAGCCCATGCCGATCGTCGACGTGATCGCGCCCGGGATGTCGAACCTGGCCGGGTGCGTGTCCGGCTGCTTGACGTAGCGGGGCGCGAGCAGCGCCACGGCGATGCCCAGCGGGACGTTGATGAACAGCACCCAGCGCCACGACACCAGGTCGGTGAGCACACCGCCGATGACGAGGCCGACGGAGGCGCCGGCGCCCATCACGGCCGAGAAGACCGCGAACGCGCGCGCACGGGCCTGGCCTTCGAAGTTGGTGACGATCAGGGCCATGGTGCTCGGAGCGGCCAGCGCGGCGCCGACGCCCTGCAGGGCCCGGGCGCCGAGCAGCCACCACGAGGTGGTCGCGAGGCCGCCGAGCAGCGAGGCGAGCGTGAAGACCAGCACGCCCGCGACGAACACGCTGCGCCGGCCGAGCACGTCGCCCAGCCGCCCGCCGAGCAGCAGCAGCCCGCCGAAGGTGAGCGTGTAGGCGTTGAGCACCCAGGACAGGTCGGCCGTCGAGAAGCCGAGCGACTCCTTGAGCTGCGGCAGGGCCATGTTGACGATCGTGGAGTCCACGCCGATCAGGAGCATGAAGGACAGGATGATGGCGAGCGTGAGCCCGTTACCCTTGTCCGTCGTCGGCGGCGCGGCCGTTGAGCTGGCTGGCGATGACATGAGAGTGCGCCTCCCCAAGAAACCGGATGGCAATAGTGAACGCAGTCGTACCTTATTGCCCGAGTATAGGGAACGCCACCGTCTATTGGAAGAGTACGCGCTCGTTCACTATCCTGGGGAGAGAGGCGAGGTGATCCGGTGACATCTGACGTGCAGACGAGGCGTCGCGGCGAGGCCCTGCAGCAGGCCATCTTCGAGGCCGTCTTCGAACAGCTCGGCAAGGTCGGCTACGGCCGGCTCACCATGGAGGGCGTGGCCGCGGCCGCGCGCACCGGCAAGGCGGCGCTCTACCGCCGCTGGCCGGACAAGAACGCCCTGATCGTCGACGCGCTGCGGGCGGCCATGCCGTCCACGGCGGACGTGCCGTCCAGCGGGGAGCTGCGTGCCGACATCCTTGCGCTGCTCATGCGCATGCGAGACGCGCTCGAGTCCTCCTACGGCGCCACGTTCCAGGTCCTGAAGGCCGAGCCCGGCCCCGGCGCCAGCCTGGTCCACGCGGCGGTGCGGGACCGTGTCTTCGCCCCGTACCGCCGCCTGGTCGCCGACGCCCTACGCGCCGGCGTCGAGCGCGGCGAGGTCCGACCGGAGGTGACGGCGACGGAGGAGAGCACCGTTCTGGCCGCGAACGTCGGCCCGGCGATGCTCATCCACCGTCACTTCCTGGAGGGTCCCGACCTGCCCGACGACTTCGTGATCGCGGTCGTCGACGGGGTCGTCCTGCCGATGCTCCGCCCACGGTGAAGTTCCGCGGGTTTAGCGCTACCAGCCGATGCCGAGGGTCAGCGACGTCGGCGGGTTCGGGTTGCCGAGGATCTGCACGGAGCTCTGGTCGTTCACGTCGTCGTAGGCGAACGCGTACGCCCGGTGGTCGATCCCGATCGTGTGGAAGTAGGCGGAGTAGTCGTCCTTCGGGCTGGTGAGGTAGTACTTCGTCGGGTCGTACCAGTAGGCGGTGTTCAGCGCGACGCCCCGGTGGAACGCGGCGCAGAAGTCCCGGCCCACCTCCCGGATCGTGTCGGTACCGCCCTGATCGTTGCCGAGCGCCAGCGCGCCGGAGCACTCGAACACCTCGGTGGTGGTCGGCTTGCGCACGCTGAACGGGATGCCGCCCTGCTTCGTCCCGGTCAGCACCCCGTTCACCACGCGGCCGGTGAAGGTGACCCCGTCGTGCACCTCGGTCCACTGGTTCGCGGTGTAGTAGTTCCAGACCTGGTCGATGTACGACTGCAGGTAGCCGGCCTGGGCTCCGCCGGGCTTGAACTGCGACGCCGACCGGGGCGCCACGATCCGGTACTGGCCCGCCAGCCCCGCGAACGCGGCACCGACGGCCGCCTGGTATCCGGCCATGACCTGGTCCCGGGTCTGGCTGATGCCGAGCGTCCGGTCGTAGCCGCTCGACGTCTGCACCAGGCGTGACGTGATCGGGAGTCCGAACTGGTCGACGGCGGTGGTGTTGCCGCCGTAGGAGACCTGGTTGTAGACGTAGGTGTACTCGTACCAGTCGTAGTAGACGTCCTTGTTCGGGTCGTTCGGATTGTTCAGGTCCGGCCCGCCCCAGCCCATGTTGTCCACGGACACCGGGATGTAGACGGGCGAGCCGACGGAGATGTAGATCCGGCCGCCGCGCACGTACGTCGGGCTGAACGTGGTGGGCGCCTGGGCGACCGTGAAGGACATGTTCGGGTAGTTCACGCCGTTCTTGCTCAGGTGCCCGGGCGCGTCGGCCATGGTGTGGTCGAGATGCGCGCCGGTGCCGTTCGGCTTGAGGTAGCTCCACTGTCCACCGGCGTCGACGTACAGCATGGTGATGTAGATCTGGCTGTTGGACCAGGTGCCCCGGGTGTTGTTCTGGAACGTGATCGGGAAGGTCCCCGGCCCGCCGCAGCCGCCCGTGCAGACGGGGGTGATGGTGTACGCCCCGGTGGCCACGGCGGAGTCGGTCAGGCCCGACTTGACCGCGATCGCCTTGAGCGTGGTGTCGGCGGTCAACGTGATCGGGCCGGTGTACTGCGCCGAGGCGGCCGTCGGGGTGCTGCCGTCGGTGGTGTACCGGATGGTCGCGCCCGCCGTCGAGGTGCTGATCGCGACCGACTGGGCGCTGGTGTAGGCGCCGGCGGGCGGGGTGAACGTGGGTGTCGCGACCGTGGTCGGTGGCGGTGGCGGCGGGGTGCCGTGGGTGTACGTGTAGTGCGGGGTGTCGTAGAGCGGCCCGTTCTTCTCGTACGTGAACCAGTACTCCAGGACCGTGCCGCTGCTCAGGTTGCTGACGGTCTGCTCCCAGGTGCCCGCATTGCTGGCCATCCGGAAGTTCTGCTGGTTCACCCCGTTGACCAGGTAGTGCACGTCCACCAGCGAGGACGGCACGGTCGGGTGGAACGAGATCTTCGCCTGGGTCGCGTTCAGCGTGGCGACGTTCTGGGTGTAGTCGGCGCTCGGTGGCGGCGGTGGCGTGCCGCCGGTCGGCGTCGGGGTCGCTGCGCCGGCCGACTGCCAGGCCGCCACGTAGTCGACGACCATCGGCTTGCCCGGCACGGTGGCCGCGGTCGGGCCGCCGCCGTAGGCGGCCGGGAAGTCTCCGCCCATGGCCACGTTCAGGATGATGAAGAATCCGTGGTTGGTCGCGTTGGCCCAGGTCGCCGCGTCCATGTTGGTAGCGCTGACCTGGTGGAACTGCACCCCGTCGAGGTAGAAACGGATGGTCTCGGGTTGGATGCTGCGGTCCCATTCCAGGCCGTACGTGTGGAAGCCGGCCTGGCAAGTGCTACCGGCACAGGCTTTCTGGCCGCCGATGCCGGTGAACTCGTTGCACGGGCCGCCCGGTGCGACGCCGCAGTGCATGGTCGCCCACTCGTTGTTCATGCCCTGGACGTTCTCCATGATGTCCAGCTCGCCGATGCCCGGCCAGTTCCAGTAGTTGCCCCGGAAGGGCGCGCCGAGCATCCAGAACGCCGGCCAGTAGCCGGCCGCGCCGGCACCGGTGATGTTCGGCATCTGGATCCGCGCCTCGACCTTGAGCTTGCCGCCGGCCGGTGGCTGGAAGTCGGCGCGCCGGGTCTCGATCCGGCCCGAGGTCCAGTTGCCCGCGCCGTCCCGCTGCGGTGTGATGGCGAGGTTGCCGGCGCCGTCGAGCGCGACGTTCGCGGTGCTCGCGGTCATCGTCTCGATCTCGTGGGTACCGAAGTTCGCCGGTCCGCCCGGGTAGCTGGTGCCGGTGGTGTACTGCCAGTTGGTTGCGTTGACGCCCGAGCCCGCCGCGCCGTTGAAGTCGTCACTGAAGATCAGGTTCCAGCCCGCGGGCGCCGGGACCGCCGCATCCGCGGTGACCCGGGTGATGGCCCACGACACGAGCAGACCCAGGACGGCCAGGCCGGTGGCGAGCAGCCGGAGCCTCGCTCGGGACCGCAGTCTTGTCCTCATTGTTCCCTCCACGCTTGAGAGTGCTCGTTAGAACTGCAGCCAGAGCGCCGGAGTGTTCGGCGGCTCCCAGGTCACGATCGACGTGTGTGCCTGCCGGCACTCGTAGGCCAGGCCGGCGTAGGAGACCCGGTCACTCACGTGGTAGGCGGTGTTGGGTGCCCAGGCCGGGTACTGCCCGGGCGGCGGGGTGCTGGCCCCCGGCGGGCTTGAGGTGCCGGCCGGCGGCGAGGGACTGGTACCGCAGGCGCCATACACCTGAAACTCCCACAGCGAGTACCCGTATACGGTGCCTCGCGCAGTGCCGTTCTCGTTGCCGGAGGAGGTGGTCGGCCTGCCTTGCGAGATCAGCGGGCCGCAGGTCGACGGCCCGGGGGTCGGCGATGTCCCGGTACCGTCGCCCGGTCCCAGCGCCGGGGGCGGAGCGTTGGCCGGACCGGTGTAGGCCGCGACGTAGTCGACGTCCATGTGCCCGCCGCCGCCCGTACCGCTGCCGAGACAACCGAGGGTGTTGCACGGCATCTCGCCGCCCATGGCGAGGTTCAGGAGGATGAAGAAACCGTGGTTGGTGGCGGCGTCCCACGCGGCCGGGTCGATGTTGCCCCCGCGCTGTGTGCGCCACACCTGGCGGCCGTCGACGTACCAGGTGGCCGAGTTGTCGGCCCGGGACCAGTCCAGGGTGTAGCGGTGCATGCCCTTGGTGCACGCCGTCGGCGTGCAGCCGGACGGGCCGCCGTTGCCGACGCCGGACTTCTCGCTGCACACGCCGCCCGGGGAGGTGCCGCAGTGCATGGTCTGCCAGGTCCGGTTGGCCCCGTTGACCGACTCCATGATGTCGAACTGCCGACACTGGGCCAGTTCCACCAGTTCCCCCGGTACGGGCCGCCCAGCATCCAGAAGGCCGGCCAGTACCCGGCGGAGTTTCCGTTGGGCGCCTCGGGCAGTTGCAGCCGGGCCTCGACCCGCAGCTTGCCGCCGGCGGGCGGCTGGAAGTCGGCCCGGTTGGTCTCGATCCGCGCCGCCGTCCACGGACCCAACCCGCCACCGGAGGCGGTGATGCGCAGGTTCCCGTTGGCCACCGACACCGCACTGGCCGAGGAGGTCTCGACCTCGCCGGTGCCGAAGTTCGCCGGACCACCCGGGTACGACGTACCCGCGTCGACCTGCCAGTTGCCGGTGTTGAGGCTGTTACCGGTGAAGTCGTCCAGGAAGTTCTGGGTCCAGCCGGCGGGGGTGGGCGGCGCGGCCGCCTCCGCGTGGAACGCCGTGGCGACCGGGACGGCCACCATCGCCGTCGCGATCGAGGTCGCGGCGAGGATTCTGATCCTGGTTCGGTGCGGTGTCTCGGGTCTGGCGGTACCCGAATCTGGTTGTGCTGTCATCGCTTCCCTCCGAAGGGTGCGGATGTCAACGGGGCGTCGGTTCGCCGTTTCCGGCGGGGCAAGCTACCGGCGAACCTGTCAGCGATGCCTGAGAGCGCTCTCAGACGTCGAGAATTGTTAATACAGTTACGAACTGTCGCTGTCAACACCAGGGTTCGCTGCAATGCACGTTTCACCAGGTAGTGCCCATAGATGCCGGCTTGTAGACGATCTTCGTCGGGCTCCGGACTGATCTTCGACTAGGGCCAGAGAGCGCTCTCTGGTGCTGATCTTCGCCGGACCACGGGAGACGCGGAGGGCACGCGTTGAGGCCGCGGAGGGCAGCCGCGGTCAACTGAGGCGTCGGGTCAGGTTCGCGTCCGGAACGGGGCGAGGGTCGCGCGGATCTGGTCGCCCGCGCCCCAGTCGTCGTCGAACTGGGCCAGCACGGCGAGGTGCTGTCGCAGCTGGACGATCGGCATGCGGGCCTGCCAGTCGCCATCGAGGGCGGTCAGCTCCGCATAGACCGCGAAGAACCGTTGGGCCTCGGGCGGGGGCGAGGTGGACCACACGTGGGCGAGGTCGACCTCGGCCCACGTGTAGGACACGGCCGGGTCGATCAGCGCGGGCCGCCCGTCCGGGGTGGCCATGACGTTCTGGGCCCAGAGGTCGCCGTGCGTCAGGCAGGCCGGCCGGTCCGGCAGCAGGTCGGGCAACCGATGGCACAGCCGCTCCAGCGCCGCCCGGTCTGCGGCGTCGAGTGCCGCCTCGACGCGGGGCTCCCCGAGCCACCGCAGCAGCCGGTGCTGCGCGAAGAACGCGAAGCCGTCGTCGCCCCAGGTGTTGATCTGCCGGCGGCGGCCCAGCCAGTTGTCGCGGTGCCATCCGAAGCGGGGATGGGTCGTGCTCATGTGCAGGCGGGCGAGCGCGTGCGCGAACTGCTCCCAGAAGGTCTCGCTGCTCGGCCGCGGCCGCAGCATCGACAACACCAGCAGCTCCCGGTCCGCCAGGATCACCTCGGGCGTCGCGGCGCCGCCGAGCTCGCGCAGCGCGGCCAGCCCTTCGGCCTCGGCGGCGAAGACGTCGTCGGCGGGCGGGTCGTCGAAGGCCTTGACGAACACCGGCGGCGCGCCCCGGCGGGTGGCGATGCCCGCGAGCGCCGCGAGCCCACCGGCGGCCGGCTCCACCGCGACAACTTCGCGCATCCCGGCCCGGAGCAGGCACTCCAGCAGAAACGTCGTCGAGACCATGGCGACTTGCTGCCCCTCTCGGCCGGCTGCTCGTTCGCCAGATCTTATGTGAACGACCGATCAGCGTGCGGCTACTGGGTGCCGAACCACGTGGTCAGCGCCGCGCGGAGGCCCTCGTCGTCGGTGCCGTCGGGGTCGGCGAACGCGACGTAGCCGTCGGGGCGCACGAGCAGCCGCGCGGCCGCGTAGTCGGGGACCGGCTCGGCATGAACCGTCTCGACGCGGTCCGACCACGCTGCCGGCAAGCCGCGGTCGCCGGTGAAGTCGAGCAGCACGCCGCGGCCCTCGCGCAGGGTGGAGAAGACCGTCGTGCCGCCGGTCAGGTCCGCGTCGGGGATGCGGCGCCCGACCAGGGGGTGGTTCGCGGCGGACGGCATCTCGTAGTGGATGTCGACGCCCGTGGCCAGGCCCAGCATCTGGCGGCTCACGTCCTCCAGCTGCAGCAGGCCGCCGAGCAGCTCGCGCAGCGGTCCCACGCGGTCCAGGGGGTGGTACAGGGCGACCTGGGCCTGCGAGAACATGCAGACGCGGCGGCCGACCGGGTGGCGCTCGGTGTGGTAGGAGTCCAGCAGGCCCGGCGGGGCCCAGCCGTTGATCTCCGCGGCGAGCTTCCAGCCCAGGTTCACGGCGTCCTGAATGCCGGTGTTCAGGCCCTGCGCGGCCGAGGCGAAGTGGATGTGGGCGGCGTCGCCCGCCAGCAGGACGCCGCCCTGGCGGTACTGCGCGGCCAGGCGCGTGGCGTTGCCGAAGCGGCTGATCCACGGCACCTGGTCGATCTTCATGTCGATGCCCGAGATGGCGTGGATGCGCTCCTTGAACTCCTCGACCGTGACGGGCACGTCGCGCGGCGGCAGCGGGGTTTCGAAGTCGATGGACGTCGCGCGGTACATCCCGGGCTCCAGCTGCGCGATCGACACGATCCCGGTGGGGTAGATGTCGGCGAACACGCCCTTCGGGAACTGCTCCTCCGTCAGTGTCACCCAGGCCGTGATGCCGCTGACGGTCGAGTCGGTGCCGGGGAAGTCGATGCCGGCGAGCTTGCGCACGGCGCTGCGGCCGCCGTCGCAGCCGACCAGGTAGGCGGCCTGCAGCTCGTAGGTCTCCTCGGCGGTGCGCACCTGTACGCGTACACCCGAATCATCCTGCTCCAGAGCAACCACTTCGTGGCCGCGGCGCAGGTCGGTGCCGAGCTTGACGGCGCGCTCCTCCAGCAGCTCCTCGAACTTGTGCTGCGGCGCGTAGAACGGCACGAAGTCGCGGTCGTTCTTCAGGCGGCGCAGGTTCAGGAAGCCGAAGTTGTAGTTGACCCAGCGGGGCGAGTCGCCGAACCAGTCCAGGCCACGCTGGCGCAGCACCTCGACCGAGCGGTTCTGCACGAACAGCGACCGCGCCCAGCCGACCCGCTCGATCAGCCGCTCCAGCACGACCACCGGCACGCCGGCCAGCCGGAGCTCGCCGGCGAGCATCAGTCCCACCGGTCCCGCGCCGGCGATCACGACAGTTCGGTTCATGGCCACGCACCTCCGCGTCGACGACGAGATCCAGCGAAGGATCGCCCGCCGGACTTTGGCCGTCCTTGAGGGCAGCTAAAGCCGGAGCGCGGCTTAAGAGGCAACTTAGGCGGCTGCACGAGCCTGACCGTGCGAGCTTCAACGTAAGTCCGCTTCACCGAAAAACACAGAAGGGGCGACAATGACCGACGCGGTAGACACCGGCAGGTGCCCGTTCACCGCCCCCGAGACCCTCGAGGAGCGCATCCGGCAGTTCAGCGTGTACCAGCCCTGGCTGCAGGAGGACCCGGTCACCCACTTCAAGGAGATCCGGGACCACGCACCGATCGTGCGCTCCGAAGAGCTCGGGGGCTTCTGGGTCCTGACCCGCTACGCCGACATCGAGTGGGCGGCCCGCAACCCGGAGATCTTCTCCAACACGATGCTGTCCATCCCGCCGCACGACGTCTTCCCGGACAAGGCGATCCCGATCCAGCTCGACGGCGAGACGCACCGCAAGTGGCGGCGCGCGATGTCGGAGCTGTTCAACCCGGCGATGGTGAACCACTTCGCGCCGCAGATCCGCCAGGCGACGATCGACACGATCGAGCCGCTGCTGGCCAAGGGGCAGTGCGAGTTCATCTCCGAGGTCGCGGTGCGGCTGCCGGCCGAGGCGTTCCTCATCACCTTCGGCATGGGCCGGGAGAACCTCGACCAGATCCTGGACTACAAGGAGTGGCTGCGGCAGGAGATGCCGAAGGCCAACAACCAGGAGGAGGTCGTCGCCGCAGCGCAGCCGCTGTGGCAGTTCTTCCGCGACGCGATCGACCGGCGCCGGGCCGAGAGCACCGAGGGCGCCCGCGACGTGCTCAGCGGGCTGCTGCGGGTGCGCTTCGACGGGCGCGAGCCGACCCAGGACGAGCTGGTCAACATCGCGTTCATGAACATGCTGGCCGCGTTCGACACCACCACCGCGGCGGTCGCCGTCATCTTCAACTACCTGGCCGCCAACCCGGAGGTCCAGGACCTCGTCCGGGAGCAGCCGGAGATGATCCCGACCGTCATCGAGGAGCTGCTGCGCTGGGACCCGGTATCGGCGACCGCGCGCCAGGTCGCCCAGGACGTCGAGCGCCACGGCGTGACGATGAAGAAGGGCGACATGGTTCTGATGCCGTGGGCCATGGCCGGGCGCGACCCGGAGGTGTTCGACAACCCGGACGAGGTCGACTTCGACCGCCCGAGCATCCGGCACCTCGTCTTCGCCGTGGGCCCGCACCGCTGCCTCGGCATGCACCTCGCCCGGCGGGTCATCCGCACCGCGATCGAGGAGTGGCACAACCGGGTCCCGCGGTACCACGTGACGCAGGGTTCCAAGCCCGTCCGCTACTACACCACCGTCCGGGGGCTGTCCCGGCTCGAGCTCAGCTTCGGCTGATCGGAGGAGCACCCGTGGATCGCACCCCCGGCGTGACCGCACGCGTGGACGCGGGACGGTGTCAGGGGCGGGGCATGTGCCACGCCGTCGCCCCGGACGTGTACGCGCTCGACCCGCGGACCGGCCGCAACGAGATGGGCGAGTTCGCGCTGCCGTTCGCCCGGCGGGCCGCGGCCACGCGGGGCGCCGCCGCCTGCCCCGAGGGCGCCATCGCCGTGCACGCCGACACGCCGCCGCCCGAGACGATGCGGCTCGGTCCGGTCGGGCTGTGGACGTTCGCGCTCGAGGAGCTGCCGGTCGCGGCGCTGCGCGACGCCGCCGTGGAGATCGAGGAGCTCGGCTACGGCGCGGTCTGGTTCGGCGAGGCGTTCGGCCGGGAGGCGTTCAGCCAGGCCGCGCTGCTGCTGTCGATGACCGGCCGGCTCGTCGTGGCCACCGGCATCGCCTGCATCTTCGGCCGCGACCCGGTCACCATGGCCCAGGGGCAGCGCACCCTCGCCGGCGCGTTCCCCGGCCGGTTCCTGCTCGGCATGGGCCTGAGCTCGCCGATGGGCGTGGAGCGGGTGCGCGGCGGGCAGTTCGGCCGCCCGGTCGCCACCATGGGCAAGTACCTCGACGCGATGAGCGAGGCGCCGCTCGGCCCCGCGCTGCCGGTCACCCCGCGCCGGGTCATCGCCGCGCTCGGCCCGCGGATGCTGCGCCTCGCCGCCGACAAGGCCTGGGGCTCGCTGAGCTACCTCGTGCCCACCACCCACACCGCGCAGGCCCGCGACACCATGGGCCCGGAGGCGTTCCTCGGCGTCGAGCAGGCGGTGGTGCTCGACGCCGACCGCGCCCGGGCCCGCGAGGTCGCCCGCACGCACGTCGCGGCGTACCTGCGGGTCGAGCACTACGTGCGCAACCTCGTCGCGCTGGGCTTCGCCGAGGCCGAGCTCGCCGACGGCGGCTCCGACAAGGTCGTCGACGCCCTCGTCGCGTACGGCGACCAGGACGACATCGCCGCCCGCGTGCGCGAGCAGCGCGACGCCGGCGCCGACCACGTCTGCCTGCAGGTGCTCACCGCCGACCCGGGCCGGCTGCCGGCCCGCGAGTGGCGGGAGATCGCCGAGGCGGTCTGCGAGCGGCCGCCGGCCGTGAAGGAGGAGACCCGATGAAGGTGGCAGTGGACGCGGACCGGTGCATGGGGCACGGCATGTGCCAGGCGCTGGCGCCGCAGGTGTACCGCATCAACGACGACACCGGCTTCAACGAGATGGGCGACGTCGAGATCCCCGACGGGCTCGCCGACGCCGCCCGCCGCGGCCAGGAGGCCTGCCCGGAGCGGGCGATCGCCCTGGACGGCATGGCCTGAACGCTCGGCAACAGATAGGCCCGTCGTCCACATCGGACGGCGGGCCTCGTCGTGTCAGGCGGGCAGGATCACGCGCGGGCGGGGTGCGCCGCCGCGCGGGCGCCACTGGGACGGGTACCCGAGCGACACCTCCTCGAAGCGGACGCCGTCGATGCGGGCGCTGCGCGGGATGTGCAGGTGGCCGTGGACGACCGCTGCCGTGCGGTGGCGCACGTGCCAGTCGGCGGTGCGCGTCGTGCCGCACCAGGGCGCGAACTCAGGGTTGGCGAGCCACAGCGTGGGCTCGCGGTGCAGCGGATAGTGGTTGACGAAGACCACCGGGCACGAGGGGTCCAGCGTGTCGAGGCGGCGCCGGGTGTACTCCATGCGAGCCGCGCACCACGCCGACCGGCTCGGGTAGGGGTCGGGGTGCAGCAGGAGCTCGTCGGTGCAGGAGACCCCGGCCCGCCGGGCGAGCTCCAGGGCCTCCTCGGCGGTGTGCGCGCCGTCGGGCAGGAACGAGTAGTCGTACCCCAGGAACAGCGGCACCACCGTCGCCGGCCCGCCCGGCCCGGTCCACAGTGGATACTCGTCCTCCGGCGTGTGCACGCCGAGGGAGCGGCACAGGGCCACGAGGTGGCGGTACCGCCGCTCGCCGCGCAGCCGCACCGGATCGTCGCGCGGCGTCCACAGCTCGTGGTTGCCCGGCACCCACACCACCTCGGCGAACCGCGGCCGCAGGGTCTGCAGCGCCCAGCGCACGTCGGCGAACCGCTCCGCGACGTCGCCGGCCACCAGCAGCCAGTCCTCCGGGCTTGCCGGGCGCATCCGGCGTACCACTTCCCGGTTCTCCGCGAACGCCACGTGCAGGTCGCTGACGGCCAGCAGCGCCGGCCCGGTCCCGTTCAGAGCGGGATGTTGCCGTGGTGGCCGCGCCCGCTCGGCGCGCTCGCGAGCGCCTCGGCGATGCGGCGGCGGCTCGTGGCCGGCGCGATGACCTCGTCCACGACGCCGAGGTCGAGCGAGCGGCTCACGCCGCCGGCGATGCGCTCGTGCTCGGCGACCAGCCGCCCCAGCAGCGCCGGCCGGTCCTCCTCGGGCGCGGCGGCGAGCCGCTTGCGGTGCAGGATGCCGACGGCGGCCTCGGCGCCCATCACCGCCACCTCGGCGCCGGGCCAGGCGAAGACGCGGGTGGCGCCGAGCGCGCGGGAGTTCATCGCGATGTACGCGCCGCCGTAGGACTTGCGGGTCACGAGCGTCACCCGGGGTACCACCGACTCGCCGAACGCGTAGAGCAGCTTGGCGCCGCGGCGGACCACGCCGTCCCACTCCTGCCCGACGCCGGGCAGGTAGCCGGGCACGTCGACGACGACGAGCAGCGGCACGCCGAACGAGTCGCAGAAGCGCACGAACCGGGCCGCCTTCTCCGCGCTCAGCGAGTCCAGGCAGCCACCGCGGCGCAGCGGGTTGTTGGCCACGACGCCGATCGAGCGCCCGGCGAGGCGCCCGAGCCCGACCACCATGTTCGGCGCCCAGCGCGCCTGGAACTCCTCGAAGTCGTCGTCGACCAGGTTGAGGATGACAGGATGCACGTCGTACGCGCGGCGCGGCGACTCCGGCAGCAGTGTGTCGAACGCCGGGTCGTCGGGCAGGTCCGCGCAGTCGAACCGGCCCGGCCGGGCGAGGTGCCCGACGATGCGCCGCGCCCGCGCGTAGGCGTCGGGCTCCGAGGCGGCCAGCACGTGCACGACGCCGGAGCGCCGCCCGTGCGCGTCGGCCCCGCCGAGCTGTTCCATGTCGATCTGCTCGCCGGTGACCGAGCGCACCACCTCGGGCCCGGTGACGAACAGCCGCCCGGCCGGCGCCATGACCACGACGTCGGTCAGCGCCGGCCCGTACGCGGCCGCGCCGGCCGCCGGCCCGAGCACGACGGACACCTGCGGCACCCGCCCCGACGCCCGGATCATCGCCGCGAACACCCGCCCGACGCCGTCCATCGACTCGACGCCCTCGGCGAGCTTGGCCCCGCCGGAGTGCCACAGCCCGACGACCGGGCAGCGCTCCCGCACCGCGAGGTCGATCGCCTCGACGATGTGCCGGCTGCCTTCGCCGCCGATGGAGCCGCCCATGCGGGTGGCGTCGGTGCAGTACGCGACGACGGCGACGCCGTCGATCGCGCCGCGCACCGCGCAGACCCCGCTGCCGTCGCCGGCGCGCATCGGCACCGGCGTGCCGGGGTCGAGCAGCTGCTCGAGCCGCACGAACGGGTCCCGGTGATCCGTCTCGGCCGCCCGCTGCGGGCTCAGCACCGTCATGGGAATCCGCCTCTTGGTAGTGTATGTGTCGATGGTTCGATCACGGGTTGTGATCGGACCGGTGATCGACTTGGTGGGGTTGTGTAAGGTGAGATCAAGCGGCGCGCCACCGCCTGAAGCCGTCAGGTCCAGTGCGCTACGACGTCGGCGAGGGACCGGTCGCCGCCGAGGAACTGCCGTGACCCGATGACCGCGCGCACCTTGCCCGCACCGGCCGCGGCCACGAACCGCCCACGCGCGCCGAACAGCGCGAGAAAGCGCCCGGTGTCGGCCTCGGGGGCGGCCAGCACGACCTCGTCGGCGGCGGCAGGATCGCCGACGACCTGAAGCTTGAGGTCGAACTGGTCGCTCCAGAAGTAGGCCAGCTCCGGCGTCGGCAGCTCGGTGCGTTCGTGGGACGCGGCCGCGCAAATGTTCGCGGCGACCGCTCGAGCGCTGTCGCCGGCGTGGGTCCAGTGCTCGACGCGGAACGAGCGCCCGTCGCGGTGCACCCGGGCCACGTCGCCGGCCGCCCACACGTCGGGCGCGTCGGGGCCGAGGACCGCGCCGAAGCGGTCGCACGCCACGCCGTCGGCGAGCGGCACGCCCGAGTCGCGCAGCCAGTCGGTCTGCGGCAGCGAGCCGGCGGCGACCACGACCAGGTCGGCGGGCAGCTCGGTGCCGTCGTCGAGGAGCACGCCGCGGACCCGGTCGCCGTCGTTGAGCGGGGCCGCCACGCCGAGGCCGAAGTGCGTCGCCACGCCGCGGCGCTCGTGCCAGGAGCGGATCACGTCGCACGCGGTCGCGGACGCCGCGCCGTTGAGGGCCTGCCACAGCGGGCCGGGCGCCGGCTCGACCAACGAGACGTCGTGGCCCGCCGTGCGCAGGGTGGCGGCCGTCTCGCAGCCCAGCACGCCGGCGCCGACCACCACCACACGGCGCGGGCCGTAGCCGAGCGCGCGGCGGATCGCGCGCGCGTCGTCGAGGGTGCGCAACGTGTGGACGCCGGCGCGGGCGGTCAGGGCGGGCAGCGGGCGCGGGGCCACGCCCGTCGCGATGACCAGGCGGTCGTAGGCGATCACGTCGCCGTCGGCCAGCTTCACGGTGCGCGCCGCCGTGTCCAGGCCCGCCGCCGCGCGGCCGCGGCACAGCTGCACGCCCAATCCGGACAAATCGGACGACGAGCGGAGCGTGGCCGTCTCCTCGGGCGCTGTGCCGGCCAGGATCGCCTTCGACAGCGGCGGGCGGTCGTACGGCAGGTGCCGCTCCGCGCCCAGCAGCGTCACCGGGCCGGCGTGGCCGGCGCCGCGCAACGCCTCCGCGCAGCGCAGGCCGGCCAGGCCCGCCCCGACGATCAGGACGTGCACGTGCGCGGTCATGACGGTCGGGCCGCCGCCCAGTGGCGGCGCAGGTGCGGCACGAACTCCGCCGCGCGCTCGTCCGGGAAGTACAGCTTGCCGCCCTCGATCTCGACCACCTCGGTGGCGCCGGGGATCGTGTCGCGCAGCCAGTACGCCCACGAGACCTCGAAGTGGAAGTCGGCGGTGCCCCACACGATCAGCGTCGGGACCGTCAGCCGCTCCAGGCCCGGCAGCGCCGCGAGGAGGTCCTTCGAGTCCAGCGCGCACAGCAGGCGCTCGAAGTGCCGGGCGTTGTCCAGGGTGCCGCAGATCGGCTCGAGGTACGTGCGCAGGGTCTCGTCGGTGAGCAGCTCCGGGTGCTCGTAGTTCAGGCCGATGGCCCGGTCGCCGGAGCGCGCCTCCTCGATCGTGCGCACCATCTCCACCGCCACGGCGGCGAGCTCGCCGCGGCGGGCCAGCTCCACGGTGCCGGTGAACGCCTCGTTGGGGATGTTGTCCTTCGCCTCGCAGTTGGTGAGCGTGAAGCTCGTCAGCCGCGAAGGGTGGTTGGCGGCGAAGATCTGCGAGACGGCGGCGCCGGTGTCGTTGGCGACGAGGTCGACGCCGGTGAGGTCGAGGGCGTCGAGGAAGTCCTCGACCGACTGGGCGAGGGCCGGCAGCGACAGGTCGTCGTCGGGGCCGACCGGGCTGTGGCCGTGCAGCGGCAGGTCCATCGCGATGCAGCGCCGTTCGGAGCGCAGCAGGCCGATGACGTTGCGCCACAGGTAGGCGTTGGTGCCCAGGCCGTGTACGAAGACGGCGACCGGGCCCTCGCCGACGTCGAGGTACCCCCGGACGCCCGAACGGGTCTGCACGGTCTTGCGGTGGCGGTTGAACTCACGCAGGTCCATGCCCCCGATCGTCGACCGCACCGCTAAAGCCGCCCTTGGCCGCTTTAGCGCCCGCCAAGCGCTCCGTAAGCCGGGCCGCCCAGGCTGGCCGGCAAGACGAGCGACGAGGAGTGCCACGATGACGAACGCGGAGTGCCCCTTCAGCGGGCCGGCGACCGTCGAGGAGCGAATCCGGCAGTGGAGCGTCTACCAGCCGTGGCTGCAGGACGACCCGGTCACGTACTTCACGGAGATCCGCGACCGCGCGCCGATCGTGCGCTCCGAGGAGGCCGGCGGGTTCTGGATCCTCACGCGGTACGAGGACATCGAGTGGGCGGCGCGCACCCCGGAGATCTTCTCCAGCGCCCAGGTCGCCATCCCGCACCGGCAGTTCTTCCCGGAGAAGCAGATCCCGGTGCAGCTGGACGGCGAGGAGCACCGCAAGTGGCGGGTGGCGCTGTCCGACCTGTTCAACCCCGGCGTCGTCAACCACTTCACGCCGCAGATCCGCCAGGCGGTGGTCGAGACCATCGAGCCGCTCGTCGGGCGCGACCGGGTCGAGTTCATGTCCGAGGTCGCGGTGAAGCTGCCCGCGGAGACGTTCATCATCACCTTCGGCATCGGGCGCGAGTACGTCCAGTCGATGCTCGACCACAAGAACTGGCTGCGCCGCGAGGGCATCCCGAACGCGCGCAACCAGGAGGAGCTGTTCGCCGCCAACCGGCCCCTGCAGGACTTCTTCAGCGAGGCGATCGACCGCCGCCGCGCCGAGGGCGTCGAGGGCCGCCGCGACGTGCTCAGCCAGCTCATCAAGACCAGCTTCGACGGGCGCAGCCTCACCCAGGACGAGATGATCAATACCGCGTTCGTGACGATGGTGGCGGCGCTGGACACCACGACCGCCGCGCTCGGGCTGATGTTCCACTACCTGGCGCAGCATCCGGAGGTACAGAAGGAGGTCGCCGGCGCGCCCGAGCGCACCGCCGTCGTCACCGAGGAACTGCTGCGCCACGAGCCGATCGTGACCACCGGCCGGGTGCTCACCCAGGACGTCGAGCGCCACGGCGTCACCATGCGCAAGGGCGAGCGGGTCATGCTGTCGTGGGGAATGGCCGGGCGCGACCCCGGCGTGTTCGACAACCCCGACGAGGTCGACTTCGACCGCACCTCGACCCGGCACCTCGCGTTCGCGGTCGGGCCGCACCGGTGCCTCGGCATGTACGTCGCGCGCCGCGTGCTCAACCTCGCCATCGAGGAGTGGCACGCCCGCATCCCCAGCTACCGGCTCACGCCCGGCACCCGCCCGACCCACCACTACAGCCCGTCGCGCGGACTGGCCAACCTGGAGCTCACCCTCGGCTGACACCGGCGTGGTTGGGCACCCGACGGGCCAGCACTGACCTGACGGCGTGGCCCTCACGCATTCATGATGTGAGGGCCAGTCGGAGGCCGGTGTGGTCGAGAGTGCGCGGCAGCGGTGTGCGCATCCGGTGCGGCGTGTGCAGGGCGGGGAAGCGGCGCAGCAGCTGGGCCAGCAGCGTGGCCGTGGTGAGCAGGACCAGGTTGCGGCCGGGGCACACGCCCGGGCCGGCGCTGAAGGGGTACACCGTCCAGCCGCGCCCGGGCGCGCCGGCGAGCCAGGACTCGGGCGCGAACGCATCGGCAGCGTGCCCGAGGTCGTCGCTGCGGTGGTGGTACGAGCTGGGCAGCACGAACGTGGTCCGGGCGGGCAGCTCGACGCCGCCCCAGTCGGTGGGCTCGGTGCTCTGGCGCAGCACGAACAGGGTCGTCGGCCACAGCCGGACGGTGTCCTGGACGCAGGCGCGCAGGTACGGGTACAGCGGCCCCTCGTCGCCGGCGGCGGTGGCCAGCCGCGACGGGTCGCAGCCGAGCAGCGCCAGGGTGCGAAACGCCGTGATGCCGGCGGAGTCATACGCGAACAGCCAGTGCGGCACCTGCCCGGCGGGATCGACGCCGTCGGCGGCCGGTGTGGCGGCCATGACGCCGGCGAGGCTGCCCGGTTCGGCGGCGCGCACGTAGGCCTCGACCCTTCGCTGGAAGCGGGCCCGCAGGTGTTCCTGCCGCGGACGCAGGTACGACCAGTTCGCCGCGTTGCGCAGCCGGTCGAGCTCGGCGGTGAGCCGGGTGTCGCCGGCGGCGGCATCGCCGAGCACGACCCGGCGCACGACCCGGGCGAACATCGCGTCGAACGCCGCCCAGCCCAGCGCCGGCCCGGCGGGCAGCCGGTCGGCCTCCTCCCGCGCGATGACGCCGATGCGCCCGGCGAGGCGGTGCGCCGGAGCGTCGGCCTGCAGGACCGTCTCGACGTAGTGGCGGCGGGCCGTGCGCAGCTCGCCGGTGGAGGCGAGGACGCCGTGCGGCTGGAAGTGCCGCAGCGCCGCGACCTTCTCGACGGTGGCGAGCGCGAACGGCTCCGGCGACCCGGCCAGGACCCGGTCGACGTCGGCCGGGTCGAGCAGCACCGCGACGCTGCGCCCGGGCACGCGCAGCCGCAGCGGCCCGGCGCCGTACCGCTCGCGCAACCGGGTCAGGAGGCGGGCGGCGCGCCGGTCGGCGTCGAGGCGCTGCGCGAGGCGCACGACGCGGTTGCGGCGGCGGACCACGCCCTGCGCGAGGACCGGGGCGATGACCCCGCCGGCGCACCGGATCGTGTCGAGCACGCCGAGGCCGGCCGCGTGCCGTCCGGTCGGGGTGGTCACGTCGAGGGCCATGCCGCGGGCGTACCCCTCCGGCCGCCCCGGAAACGACCAGCGGTACATCGCCGTGGCGCATCGGGGCGAACCTGCAGCAGGCGGCCGCGACGCTCGCCGAGCCGCCCGGGGGTGGCGTTTCCGGGTGACCCGGCGCGGGTACGACGACGCGCATGGCGGGCGATGCGCGTGACGACAGCATGCGCACCGTCGTTATCGCGCTGCTGGTGAACCTGGTGGTCGCGGTGATCAAGGCGGTGGCCGGGGTGCTGACCGCGTCCGCCGGCCTGCTCGCCGAGGCCGCGCACTCCGTCGGGGACTGCACCACCGAGGTGTTCCTCATGACGGCGCTGCGCCGCTCGAGGCGCCCGGCGGACCCGCGCCACCCGTTCGGCCACGGCAAGGAGCGGTACTTCTGGTCCCTGCTGGCCGCGATGGCCATCTTCGGCCTCGGTGCCGGGTTCTCCGTCTACCAGGGTGTCTCGACCATCGTGCGCGGCGAGGCGGACACCGCTGCGCCCTACGTCGGCTACATCGTGATCCTCCTGGCGGCGGCCAGCGAGTCGGTGTCGCTCACCCAGGCGTACGGCCGGGCCCGCCGCGAGTCCCGCGCCGCGTCGACGACGCTGACCGCCTACCTCCGCGAGCCCGAGGACCCGACGGTCAAGTCGGTGATCCTCGAGGACGCCGCCGCGCTCATCGGCCTGGCCCTCGCCGGCGCCGGCCTGCTGGCCCGCCAGCTCACCGGCGACGAGCTCTGGGACGGTGTCGCCGCGCTCGCGATCGCCGCGCTGCTCATCGTGGTCGCCTTCGAACTGGCCCGCACCAACGGCGTGCTGCTCATCGGCCGGCAGGCCAACCCGCGCCTGGTCGGCCAGATCGCCGGCTGCCTGGCCGAGCAGCCGGAGGTCGCCTCCGTCGTCGACGTGCGGACCATGATGATGGGCACCGGCCGCGTGCTCGTCTGCGCCCGCGTCGACTTCGCCGACGCCGTGTCCTCCAGCGGCGCCGAACACGCCTGCGTGCGCTTCCACGCCCTGCTCGCCGACCGCTTCGCCGCGGTCGGCGAGGTCTTCATCGAGCCGGTACCGCGCGACGACGCCGCCCTGCGCGCGGAGGCCGCCCGTACCCGCGCCCGCTGAGTGTTGTTCGCCTGACGACTGTCCGTCGCTGACGTCACGGCCCTGACGAGCGCCTGAGGTACAGCAGGCCGAGTGCAGGGTGACCGTTCTGCCGCGCCCAGCGGGTGAGTGGGCGGGTGAGCTTCCCGCCCGTACACTTCACCGCGCGTCGCCGGATCTGCGGCCGGTCATCCTATTGCCGACGTCGACGGAGAATCCTTGAGGAAGTCTGCGGTCATGCTGGGTGCTGTGTGCGCTCTGCTCATTGCGTTCGTTGTCGTATTCGCCATGCACAAGCCGGCCAAGTCCGGCCGATCCGCGCCGTCGCCCCGTGAGGGCGGCGGCCTGCATGTGAGCGGTCAGAACATCGTCGAGGCGGGCGGCCGCCCGTTCGTCATGCGCGGCGTCAGCCACGGCTACGCCTGGCACGGCGGGCGCGACGGGGCCTTCGCCGACATCAAGCGGCTCGGCGCCAACACCGTGCGCGTCGTGCTGACCGCCAGCACCGGCGCCGGCCAGGTGGCCGACGTCATCGCCAAGTGCAAGGCCAACCGGCTCATCTGCGTGCTGGAGTACCACGACACCACCGGGCACGGCGACCAGCCGGGCACCGTGAGCCTCGACGCCGCCGCCGACTACTGGACCGGGCTGCGCGACGTGCTCGCCGGCCAGGAGGACTACGTCGTGGTCAACATCGGCAACGAGCCCTACGGCAACCAGGGCACCGACGCCTGGACCGCCGACACGAAGGGCGCGATCGCCCGGCTGCGCGCCGCCGGCCTGCGCCACCTGCTCATGGTCGACGCGCCGAACTGGGGCCAGGACTGGTCCGGCGTCATGCGCGACAACGCGCCGGCGGTCTTCGCCAGCGACCCGCGGCACAACACCGTGTTCTCCGTGCACATGTACGGCGTCTACAGCACCGCCGCGAAGGTGACCGACTACTACGACGCGTTCCGCCGCACCGGCCTGCCGCTCGTCGTCGGCGAGTTCGGGTGGAAGCACACCGACGGCGACGTCGACGAGGACACCATCATGAGCGGCGCGCAGCAGCGCGGGATCGGCTACCTCGCGTGGTCGTGGAGCGGCAACAGCGGCGGCGTGGAGTACCTCGACATGGCCGACGGCTTCGACCCCGGCCGCCTCACCGAGTGGGGCGAGCGCGTCTTCAACGGCCCAGACGGGATCAAGGCCACCGCGCGCGAAGCTGCCGTCTTCGGCGGCGCCGTGGCGAAGGCGTAGTCCCCCGGCGGCATAGTCCCCCAAAGGTACGGCCCAACACCGCGGCGTCCGCGGGTACCTGCCCCTGGTGGGACAACCCGAGGCGCTGAGTCCGGACTGGGACGCCCGGCTCGAGGAGGAGGGCCAAGCGGCGCCGCGCGTGGTCGGTGCGCGGCGCGCGGCGGACGTCTACCGCCGCCTGGCCCGGTGGAGACCGGGATACCTCCCGCTGATCGTGGCGTACATCGTCATCGTGGCCAGCGACTACTGGTCCAACGGCCCGACACCCGGCACCCTCGGCTGGCCGCTGACGGTGCTGTGGACATGGCCGATCTTCACCACCATCACCGGGATCATCGGCATCCGCCGCACCCGGCAGGCGCTGCGCCGCTCCGCCGGGCGCTGGGCCGGGCAGGGCGTGACCACCAGTGACGACCTGCTCGTCGTCACCGTGCCGACCGTGGGGCGGCACGACACCTACCCGGCGCTGGAGCGTTCGGTGCGCTCCTACCTGGACCACCTGCCGCGCTGCTTCCCGCGCCTGCGCATCGACCTCGTCGTCGACGAGGGCTGCGAGGCCGCCGAGCGGATCGCCGAGCTGGCCGCGAGCAGTGACGCGGTGCGCCTGGTGACGGTGCCGGAGGCGTACCGCACCCCGAACGGCACCCGCTTCAAGGCGCGCGCCAGCCACTACCTGCACGAGCAGCGCATCCGTGAGGGCGAGGCGCGCGACGACGTGTGGGTGCTGCACATGGACGACGACACCGGCGTCGGCCCCGATACCGCCCTGGCCATGGCCCGGTTCATCGCCGAGCAGGCGGCCGGCGGCGAGGGGCCGCCCCGGCACCTGGCACAGGGCATCCTGACCTATCCGCGCGAGTACGCCCGCAACCGCCTCACCTGGCTCGCCGACTCCGCCCGCCCGGCCGAGGACGTCGGCCGCTTCTCCGCCTGGACCGGCAGCGGCACACCGCGCGCCGGCGTGCACGGCGAGCTGCTGCTCGTGCGGGCCTCGATCGAGGCCACGATCGGCTGGGACTTCGGACCGCGCAGCCTCGTCGAGGACGCGCAGTTCGCCCTCATCTTCAGCGCGCGGTACCCCGGCCACAGCGCCTGGTTCGCCGGCCGCTGCTACGGCGCGTCGCCGGCCACCATGCGCGACTTCTTCCGCCAGCGGGAGCGCTGGTCCTGGGGACTGGCCGCGCTCGTGTTCAACCGCTCCCTGCAGCTGCGCAACCGGGTCCTGCTCGGCTACTCAGTGCTGTCGTGGGTGGTCGGCCCGATCCAGAACGTCGGCGTGATCATGCTGCTGGGCGTGCTCATCGCCGACCCGAACACGTCCCCGGTGACGGCGCTGGTCATCCCGGTGTGGGCGCTGAACATGGCGTACGTCGTGTGGATGTACTGGGAGGGCCTGCGCGTCAACGCCGAGGTCTCCGGTGACGGCCGCCGCAAATGGTGGGAACCCGTCGCCGTGGTCATGCTGATCCCGATCTTCGGCCTGATGGAGGGCATCCCGGGCCTGCGCGGCTTCATGAAGTTCGCGCGCCGCACCGAGAACCGCTTCGCCGTGATTGCGAAGCCCTCGTAGCCTCTGGGGCATGACGCTCGCCGCGAGCCCGCCCCCGCTGGCCTGGTACGGCTCCAGCTTCGCCTACTACGACGACGAGCCGGAGCCGGAGCCCCCGACCGACGCCGAGCGCGACGCCGCCGCCGCGGCGGCCCGCGCCGTGCGCACGGCCGGGTTCACGCCAGAACGGTTCGGCCCCCACCCCGGCGGCGCCGAGCGCACCGCCGTGGTGCCAGGCCGCTTCATGCCGGTGCACGACGGCCACCGGTACCTCATCGAGTTCGCGAGCGCCCACGCCGGCGAGGTCTACATCTTCGTTCGCGTCACGCCGGACGACCCGGTGCCGTGGCCCGTCCGCCAGGCCTGGCTGACCGAGCTGTTCCCGCGGGCGCACGTCGCCGCGATCGAGGACACGCCCGGCCCGGACGTGAACGAGCTCAGGTGGACCGAGCGGATCCTGTCGGAGGTCCACCCCGACTACGTCTTCGCCGGCGAGAACTGGGCCTACGCCCTGGCCGGTCGCCTGCGGGCGAGCTACGTCGGGGTGGACCGCGAAATCATCCCCGTGTCGGGCACGCAGATCCGCGCCGACCCGTGGGCATACGAGCGTTACCTGCCGCCGCCGGTGCGGGCCTGGTACACGAAGCGCGTCTGCCTGATCGGCCCCGAGTCCTCGGGCAAGACCACCCTCGCCGTCCGTCTCGCGGCGCACTACGACACGCTCTGGGTGCCGGAGCGACTGCGCACCCCCGTCGGCTTCCCGGTCGCCCCCGTGGACGTCGCCCGGGCGGCGTTCGGCCAGCAGGCCGCCGAGGACCTCCTGGCCCGCCGGGCGAGCCGGGTGCTGATCTGCGACACGGACATCCTCTCGGCCCGCCTGTGGTCCGACCGCCTCTTCGGCGCGGCGCCGCAGTGGCTCGTCGACGCCGCCGACCGCCCGACAGCCGACCTGTACCTGCTGACGTCCCCCGACGTCCCGTTCGTCGGCCCCAACATCAGCAACCAACCATCGCAGCGCCGCGAGTTCTACGACGCCTGCCGACGCGAGCTCGACCGCCTCTCGCAGCCGTACTTCACGCTCGAGGGCGACCGCGACCAGTGCTTCGCCACCGCCGTCGAGGCGGTGGACATCCTGCTATGACGGCCTGGAGCGACCGTCTGCAACGCTTCGTGGTCACCCGCTACGACGACGTCGTCGCCGTGCTGCAGGACCCCGTTGCGTTCTCCTCCGCCGTCGTGCCGCAGGTCCCGCCGGCCGACCGCGACCGCCTGTCCGACTTCACCCGGCTGTCGGCGCGCTGGCTGTTCTTCCTGGACCCGCCCGAGCACGCCCCCCGGCGGGCCCCGGTCGCCCGGGCGCTGTCCCCTCGCTCGGTCGGTCATCTGGCCTCGCCGGTCGCCGAGCTGGCCGCAGGGCTCGTCGCCACCCTGCCCCGGCCGGGCTTCGACGTGCTGGCCGACTTCGCGCACCCCCTCGCGGCGCGGGTCATCGCCGGCCTGCTGTGCCAGCCCGGCCCGGCGACGCAGGAGTTCCTGGCACACGCCCGGACCCTGGAGCGGGCCGACGCCGCGGCGCGCGACCGGGCCGCCCGCGGCGCCGGCCTGGACGCGATCGCCGCCGTCACCGCCGCGCTGCGCACGCCGGTGGACGCCCCGATCCCGACGGCCCTGCGGGCGGCATGGGGCGCGGACGACGACCTCGTGCCCGCACACAGCCTGATGCTGCTCTTCGCCGGCGTGGAGACCACGCAGAACCTCATCGTGAACACCGTCCACGCCCTGCTGTCCCGTGACCTGTGGCCCGCACCGGCGGCGGGCGCCGTCGAGGAGGGCGCACGGCTCGCCCCGCCGGTGCTCGGCGTCCTGCGCCGCGCCACCCGCGACGTCGTCCTCGGCGGCGTTTCCGTGCCGGCCGGCGCCGAGCTCGTCGTGATGACCGCGGAGGCGAACCGGGACCCGGCCCGCTTCCCCGACCCGGACCGCTTCGACGTCGCGCGCCGCCCCAACCCGCACCTGTCGTTCGGGCTGGGCCGCCACTACTGCCCGGGCGCCGAGCTGTCCCGCCTCACCGCGCGGGCCGCCCTCGCCGCGCTGCTGGACGCGTTTCCCCGTTTGACGCTCGCCGAGCCCGACCCGCCGTGGCGTGACCACGACCCGATCGTGCACGCCCCGACCCGCCTGCTCGTGACCGCCTGAACCGCGGCTACCGCACGGGCTGAGCCGGCGCCAGGGTGCCGGCCCACTCGTCGACCCCGACGACGTCGGCCTGGCGCGGGAACACCTTCTCGGTCAGCACCCGGTGGATCTCCGGGTCGGGGTCGGCGCAGGCGTCGGCGAGGACCGTGAGGCTGTAGTCGAGGTCGGCCGCCTGGCGCAGCGTTGACAGCACCACGCCGCTGGTGGAGATGCCGGCCAGCACGAGCGAGCCGGCCCGCGCGCCGCGCAGCAGGACGTCCAGGTCGCTGCCGCTGAAGGCGCTGACGCGGCGCTTGACGATGACGGGCTCGTCGGGGCGCGGCGCGAGCGCGGGATGGATCTGCGTCAGCGGGCTGTCCTGGGTCATCGCGTCGCCGGTGCCGCGGATGCCGCCGAACGTCCGGTTCGACTCGGCCGCCTCCGGGAAGCCGGGGCGGAACGCGACCCGCACGAACATGACCGGCACGCCGGCGGCTCGGGCGGCCTCGACCGCGCGGCCGGCCGCGGCGAGCACGGCCTCGTTGCCGAGCCGCGCGACGATGCCCTGCTGGAAGTCCATGACGAGCAGGACCTGACGGGCGTCGGACATGGATGGTTCCTCTCTAGCAAACTGATCTAAGCAAACTCGTGTGAGCAAACTCGTCTAAGCAAGCTCGCCGAGCAGGGCGAGTGCTGCACTGATGGTCTCGAGCTGCGAAGCGTCGAAGCGGCGGTCCAGCTCCCGGGCCAGCCACTCGCCCCGGCCCTGCTTGTCCGCGCTCGCCTTGGCCCGCCCCGCCGCGCTGAGCGCGATGATGTGCCGCCGGCCGTCGTCGGGGTCGGGGGAGCGCTCGATCAGGCCGAGGTCGTCGAGCGCGCTGAGCGTCGCCGTCATCGACTGGGATCGCACGCCCTCGGCGAGCGCCAGGGCGGTGGTCGTCGAGGCGCCGTCGCGGTGCAGGCGCACCAGCACCGACGTCTGCGACGGGGTCAGGCCGCCGGAGGGCAGCTCGCGCAGCCGGGCCCGCAGGCGGCGGAACACGACGACGAGGTCCCGCGCCGCGGCGGCCGCGGCGGGCGACGGATCTGGGCTCACATCCGTAGGATACTACGTAGGTTACCTACACAAACGCCAGCCGGGCCCGGTTGGCGGCCTCGTCGTCCGGCTCGTCCTGCGACGCCCGCTCCGCCGCCACCCGCGCCCGGTATCCGTCGATCTCGCCCTGGACCTGCTCCGCCGTCCAGCCGAGCCGCTCGCCCATGAGCGTGGCGACCGGCTCCAGCGCTTCCAGGCCGCGGTCGAACGTCTCGATCGAGATCCGCGTACGCCGCGTGAGCACGTCCTCGACGTGCCGCGCACTCTCGGCGTCGACGGCGTAGGCGACCTCGGCCATGAGGTAGTCGTCGGCGCCGGGGATCGGCCCGGCCAGGCGCGCGTCGGCGCGGACGAGCGCGAGGACCTCGTCGATGAGGGTGCCGTACCGCCCGAGCAGGTGCTCGATCCGGGCTACGTGCACGCCGCTATCGGCGGCGAGGGTCTCGCGCCGGTTCCACAGCGCCGTGTACCCGTCGGCGCCGACGAGCGGCACCCGGTCCGTGCACGAGGGCGGCGCCGGGTTGTTCAGCCCGTGCACGGCCGCGTCGACGGCGTCGGCGGCCATCACCCGGTACGTTGTGTACTTGCCGCCGGCGACCGCGACGAGCCCGGGCACCGGCGCGGAGACCACGTGCTCGCGGGACAGCTTCGACGTCGGCTCCGACTCGCCGGCCAGCAACGGGCGCAGGCCCGCGTAGATGCCCTCGACGTCGTCGCGGCGCAGCGGTGTGGCGAGGACCTGGTTCACCTCGTGCAGCAGGTAGTCCACGTCGCCGCGGGTGGCCGCCGGGTGCGTCTTGTCCAGGGTCCAGTCGGTGTCCGTGGTACCGATGATCCAGTGCCGGCCCCACGGGATGAGGAACAGCACGCTCGTCGCCGTGCGCAGGATGACGCCGGTCGTGGAGCGGATCCGGTCGCGGGGCACCACCAGGTGGATGCCCTTGGAGGCGCGCACCCGGAACTGGCCGCGCTCGCCGATCATCGCCTGCACGTCGTCGGTCCACACGCCGGTCGCGTTGATCACCTGCCGGGCCCGGACCTCGAACTCGCGGTCGCGCTCGAGGTCGTGCACCCGCACGCCGCTGATCCGTCCGCCCTCGCGCAGGAAGCCGACGACCTGCGCGCGGGACACCGCGTGCGCGCCGTAGGCCGCGGCGGTGCGCGCCACGAACAGGGTGTGCCGGGCGTCGTCGACCTGCGCGTCCCAGTACTGCAGGGCGCCGGTGAGCGCGTCGGGGCGAAGCGCCGGGCAGGCGCGCAGGGCGCCGCGCCGGGTCAGCTGCCGGTGGTGCGGCAGGGCGCCGGGGCCGCGGCCCGCCATGGCGTCGTACAGCACGAGCCCGCTGCCCACGTAGCCGCGCTCCCACACCGCGTGCGTGAGCGGATAGAGGAACGGCACAGGTCGTACCAGATGCGGGGCCAAGTGGCTCAGGAGCAGCCCGCGCTCGTGCAGCGCCTCGCGGACGAGGCGGAAGTCCAGCATCTCCAGGTAGCGCAGCCCGCCGTGGATGAGCTTGCTGGAGCGGCTCGACGTGCCGGCGGCCCAGTCGCGCATCTCCAGCAGCCCGGTGGACAGGCCGCGGGTGGTCGCGTCCAGGGCGCACCCGGCGCCGACGACGCCGCCGCCGATCACGACGACGTCGAGCTCCGCGCCGGTCAGCGCCGCGATGGCCGCGTCGCGGGCGGCCGGTGACATGGTCCCGGTGTCCATCTCAGGCCTCGATTTCGATCCAGTCCAGCGTGCGTTCGACGGCCTTGCGCCATTGGTGGTACCCGTCGCGGCGCTGCGCCGCCGTCCAGCCCGGCTGCCAGCGGCGCGACTCGTGCCAGTTGCCGCGCAGCTCGTCCGTGTCGCCCCAGTAGCCGGCGGCGAGCCCGGCGGCGTATGCGGCGCCGAGCGCGGTGGTCTCGGCGACCTCGGGCCGGCTGACCGGCACGCCGAGGATGTCGGCCTGCAGCTGCATGCACAGGTCGTTGGCGGTGACCCCGCCGTCGACCTTGAGCACGCCGAGGGCCACGCCCGAGTCCTGTTCCATCGCCTCGACGACGTCGCGGGACTGGTAGCAGATCGCCTCGAGTGCCGCCCGGGCCAGGTGCGCGCCGGTGTTGAAGCGCGACAGCCCGACGACCGCGCCGCGCGCGTCGGCGCGCCAGTAGGGCGCGAACAGGCCGGAGAACGCGGGCACGAAGGCCACGCCGCCGCTGTCGGGCACGCTCGCGGCCAGCTCCTCGCTCTGCGCCGCGGTGTCGATGATGCGCAGCTGGTCGCGCAGCCACTGGATCGCGGCGCCGGTGACGGCGATCGAGCCCTCCAGCGCGTACACCGGCGGCTCGTCGGCGAGCTGGTACGCCACCGTCGTGAGCAGCCCGTGCTTGGAGCGCACCGGCTCGGTGCCGGTGTTGAGCAGCAGGAAGTTCCCGGTGCCGTAGGTGTTCTTGGCCTCGCCGGGCGCGAAGCAGACCTGCCCGACGGTGGCCGCCTGCTGGTCGCCGAGCACCGCGGTGATCGGCACGCCGTCGCCGGTCGTGCCGTAGCCCTCCGGGTCGCTCGACGGGCGGATCCGCGGCAGCATGGCCCGCGGTACCCCGAAGAAGCCCAGCAGCTCGTCGTCCCAGTCCAGGGTATCCAGGTCCATGAGCATGGTCCGGCTGGCGTTGGTCACGTCGGTGGCGTGCACCCGCCCGCCGGTGAGGTTCCACAGGACCCAGGTGTCCATCGTGCCGAACAGCGCGTCGCCGCGCTCGGCCGCGTCCCGCGCACCGTCGACGTTGTCGAGGATCCACTGCAGCTTGGCCCCGGAGAAGTATGTGGCCGGCAGCAGCCCGCTGCGGTGGCTGACGATCTCGCCGCGCCGGTCGTGATCGAGCGCGTCGACGATCCGGTCCGTGCGGGTGTCCTGCCACACGATCGCGTTGCCGAAGGTCTGGCCGGTGCGCCGGTCCCACACCACGGTCGTCTCGCGCTGGTTGGTGACGCCGAGGGCCCGGATCTGGTACCCCTGGAAGGCCTCCCGCATCGCCTCCTGCGTGTGCCGCCAGATCTCGGCCGGGTCGTGCTCGACCCAGCCGGCCCGCGGCAGGATCTGCCGGTGCTCGATCTGGTGGCGGGCGACGACGCCGCCGTCGTGGTCGAAGACCATCGCCCGGGTGCTGGTGGTGCCCTGGTCGACGGCGCCGATGTACTCAGTCACGGCTCTACCTCCACCCTGCCCGGTTCGCGCTGCGGCGCCGGCAGGAACCGCCCGATCGCCACCCGGTACAGGGCGGCGCCCATGATGCCGCCGAGGATCGGGGCGACGATCGGCACCCAGAAGTACGGATAGCCGGTCTGGTCGACGAACGCGCCGCCGTACCCGGTCAGGAACGAGGCCAGCCGCGGCCCGAAGTCGCGCGCCGGGTTGATGGCGTATCCGGCCGCGGCGCCCCACGCCATGCCGATCGCCACCACGATGAGCCCGACGACGAACGGCATGAGGTTGGCCTTCGGCGCCAGGTTGAACGTGTCCGTCACCGCGAGGATGAGGAACAGCAGGATCGCCGTGCCGATGACCTGGTCGCGGAACGCCCCGACCGGGTCGACGGGCAGCGTCCCGTTGCCCGGCAACGTCGAGAACACGATCTGCGTCTTGGTGGTGTGCCGCGGGTCGACGGCCTGCAGGATCGTGTCGTAGTTCCAGCGCACGAGCAGCGCTCCCACGAACGCGCCGGCCGTCTGCGCCAGCGAGTACGGCAGCACCTTGCGCCACTCGAACCCGCTGAACATCGCCAGTGCCACGCTCACGGCGGGGTTGAGGTGCCCGCCGCTGATCCGCCCGGCGACGTACACGCCGAACATGACCCCGAAACCCCACGCCCATGCGATGCTGTCGTGCCCGCCGAGCCCGGCCCCGATGACCTGCGCGACGACGCCGCACCCGAAGAGGATGAGGATCATGGTGCCGGCGAACTCGGCCACCAGCTCCCCGGCCAGCCCACGCTCCCGCATCCAGCGCATCGCGCCGGACTACCCGGCAGGGCTGCGTTCATTCAGGCGCACGCCGAACCCGCGGCGGGCGAGGCGCAGCAGCACCTGGCCCGGCGCGGTCAGCTCGACGAGCTTGGCGGCGCAGAGCCCTTCGAGGTCCTTCAGCACGGTGTCGTACCGCTGTGCTCCCTCCCGCCGCGCCCGATCGAGCACGCCGGTGTTGTGCCACACCTTGGCCCGCGACTCGGCCAGCAGCCGCCGCGTCGCCGCCCGGTTGAGCGGCCCGAGCACCCGGTCGAGCAGGCTCACGCGCGAGGCGGCCCGCATCTGGTCGTCCTCGGCACCGACCCGGGCGAGCAGGACCGTGTCGACGTGTGTGTGGTCGCGCTCCCGCCTCGCCATCGTCGCCGGTTCGTCGAACTCCTCGGGCGCGATGACCGCGACGAGGGCCTGGGGCAGGTCGTAGTTGATGTGGGCATTCATGCCGAGCAGCACATGGCGCAGCGGTGGCAGGTCCGGCCGGTCCCGCGCCACGTCGAACGCGATCCGCCACGGCGCCGGCACGGGTCGCCCGGCGAGCTCGGCGTCGAGCGCGTCGAGGTACAGCTGGGCGAACATGAGATCCCAGCGCTCCAGCCATTCCCCGTCGAGGAACCCGCCCCGCTCGATCTCCTCGGCCACGGCAACGGTGGTCCGCAGGTAGGTCGCGAGGAAGTACCGCCGCGCGTCCCGCTCGCCCAGCCGCGCGAGTTCGCCCTGCATCCGTTCGACGAGCGCCGGAATGCTGTCGTACACGGCGAAATGTTCCCACGCCGTCACCACGCGTGATCGACAGCTGTGGCGTGCGTCACATGAGCCGACGGGGTCAGACCCTCGCGGCGGTCTCGCGGTCGCGGCCGTGCTTTTCGGAGTACATCGCGACGTCCGCGTCGCGCAGCAGCTGCTCGGCGGCGGCCAGCGCGCCGTGCGCGACGCCGATGCTGGCCCGGATCGCCACCGTGACCGCGTCGATCGGGACCGGCTCGGCGAACGCCTCGTGCACGCGGGCCGCCAGCTCCCGCGCGTAGGCCGGCGTGGCGCCCGGCAGCAGCACCGCGAACTCGTCGCCGCCGAGGCGGGCCACCGTGTCGCCCGGGCGCACGCAGGCGCGCAGGCGCCCGGCGACGGCCCGCAGGAGCGCGTCGCCGGCGTGGTGGCCGTGGGTGTCGTTGACCGCCTTGAAGCCGTCCAGGTCGATGATCATGACGGCCGCCGTGCCGCCGGCCAGGGCGATGCGCTCGGCGAACAGGGCGCGGTTGGCCAGGCCCGTCAGCGGGTCGTGCGTGGCCTCGTGGCGCAGCCGGTCCTGGAACGCGACGACCTCGGTGATGTCGTGCGCGTTGTAGACGACGCCGCGGATGCTCGGCACGTGCAGCAGGTTGGTGGCGACCGCCGAGAGCCAGCGCACCGTGCCGTCGGCGTGCGGGACCCGCAGCCGCAGCGTCGTGCTCGTCCCGGGCCGGGCGAGCAGGCCCGCCAGCTGGGCGCGCAGCGCGTCGTGGCCCTCGGGCGCGGCCAGCTCCCCGGGCGCGGCCAGGTCCTCGATGCGCCGGCCGATCACCGCCTCGGCCGGCACGCCGAGCGTGCGCTCGAGGGCGGGGCTGGCGTAGGAGACGACGTGGTCGGGGCCGGCGATGACGGTGACGTCGGAGGAGTGCTGCACCAGCGCCCGGAACCGCTCCTCCTGCTCGGCCAGGGCCCGCATGCTGCGGTCGACCTCGCCGAGCAGCCGGGCGTTGTCGGCGAACGCGACGAGCTGGCGGGTCACCACGATCCCGGTGACCAGCACCACCCCGACGACGACGCCCCACACCCGCACGGTCAGCGCGCCGTCGGACAGCGCGACGACCAGCAGGGCGAACACGCCGGCGACGCCGAAGTACGGCAGCAGGCTGAACGGCCGCGCCGGGCGGCGGGCCAGGATGTCCGGGTCGGCGCGCAGGATGACCTCGTTGATCCGCGGCACCGCGGCCAGCAGCACGCACGGCACCAGCCGGGCGAGCATCGCCACCTCGGGCCGGGCCACCTCCACCAGCGCGCCGGTGAGCCCGGTGCTGAGCCCGACGAGCAGCCCGGCCAGCCCGGCGCACCAGCCGGCGAACGGGGCGAAGGGCATGTTCCGGCCGAGGATGAGCTTCACCAGGCCGAACGAGCCGGCCAGGCTGGCGCCGGCGGAGGCCAAGGGCAGTAGCAGCGCGACGCCGCCCCGGCGCACGTCGACGGTCGGGGAGAGGTACCAGACGAAGACCGCCGTCGCGGCGACCACTGTGGCGGCGTCGAGCACGAACCGCAGCTTCTCCCGCCCGGCCGTGCGCGTGGGGTGCAGCACCATCGCGAGCAGGGTGACCAGCGAGCCGAGCGTCACCAGCGCCGACTGGACCGGCCCGCCCTGCACCATGCCGGCGACCGGGTTGGCGAACGTGGCCGCGCCCTGGACCGTGTCGGCGACCGTGAACAGCACCGCGCCGGTGGAGATCAACCGCCAGAACCGCCGGGCCGAGCGGTCGGCGGCCGGCATTGCGCTCATCCGCGCCGACAGGACGGCGAACACCACGTCGAGCAGCACCTGGATCGGCCAGAACAGCGCCAGCTTGGCGTCAGCGCCCCCGCCGGGCAGCAGATACCAGACGGTGCAGGCGGCGGTGAGCGCGAGCAGGGCGCGCAGGATAGGGTCGCCCAGCACGGCGGCCGAGGGCGCCGGGCGCGTCCGCTCCTCACGGGATGTGCTCACGGCACTCCTTCATTGCGCCGGACTCTACCGCCTGGACGGGTACCGTACAGTGCCGTCTTTATCGTCCATACGGCCCTTTAGCTGAGAAGGATCAACGGGAGCTGAGAAGGATCAACGGCCCGGCGTCACGTTCGCCGCCGCTGCCCCGTCCATGCCGCATGACCGTGACCCTGGCCGTCAAGCGGGCGGCCGCCGCCCTGCTCGCCGCCTCCGCCGTCGTCGTCGGCGCGTGGGCGGCGTTCCTGCCGTTCTCGTTCTACTCGGACTTTCCCCTGCCCGGCCGCCGCTGGGTGTCGACCATCGGCCCGTACAACGAGCACCTGGTCCGCGACGTGGGCGCCCTCTACCTGGCGCTGTGTGTGCTGGCCGCCTGGTCCGCCCTGCGCCCGACCCCGCAGGCGCTGCGCATGACCGGCGCCGCCTGGCTGGTGTTCAACGCCCTGCATTTCCTGTGGCACGTGGATCACCTGGCCGTCTTCCCGGCGGCCGACCGCATCGGCAACGCGGTGTCCCTCGGTGCCGTGCTGGTGTTGTCGGTACTCCTGGTGCTCCCCGACCCGATCAGCCGCCGGGCGTCATGAGCCGGGCCGCGCGGGTGATCGTCTCGCGCAGGTTCGGCTCCCCGGTGGCGGCGAGGGCGTCGGTGACGGTGAGCCAGCGCAGCGGCGCGCTCGGCCGCTCGGGGCGGGCCTCGTCGGGGGTGGCGGTGGCCAGGACCAGGCGCACGTCGGCGTGCTCGTGCGCGGGCTCGTCGCCCTTGGCGTTCACCGGCACGATCACCACGTGCACGATGCCGGCGTCGGGCCACGGCGCGAGGTCGGACAGGCCGGTCTCCTCGCGCCCCTCGCGCAGCGCGACCGCGAGCGGGTCGGTCTCGCCGTCGTCGGCGTGCCCGCCGACGTGCAGCCAGGCCCGCTGCCGCTCGTGCCAGCGCAGCAGCACCCGCGCGCTCGGCGGGTGCACGATCAACGCCGACGCGGTGACGTGCAACGGGCTCGCCCGCGTCCACGGGTCGCCGGGCCCGGCGAGCAGCGCGCGGACCCGCTCGACGTCGCTCTCCTCGGCGGCGTCGGCGGCACGGTAGCGGTCCAGGGCGTCGGCAAGCACGCCTCGCAGCCTAGTTCATGATCACATCGGGTCGCTGTTGATTAAGCGAGGCGCAGTACATAGACAAGGCCCAAGATCGACGCGCACCTGGCGACTTCACCGTCAACGGCACCACCTGCACCAAGGCGTGACAGATGTGCCCGGCGCCGGGAACCTGACCTGGTTCAGCGCCGAGGTCGCTCGTGGTGGCGCGCGTCGCCGACATCATTGAGGCGTGCGACCGCGCGGAACAGGCGGCGCCGCGCCAAGGGGCCCGCGTCCGAGGCCATCGCCGGCGGCGGCACCACGATGACCGGGCACCGCGCGGCGCCGATGCAGCCGCGCACGATCCAGCTCGGGCGGCGCCAGAAGCCGCCGCGCCCGCCCAGCACCAGCAGGTCGTCCTCGCCGTCGGCGGTCGCGGTCAGGACGTGGTCGGCGCGGCCGTACGGCGCCGCGACGAAGACGTCGAGGTCGGGCGGGCCGCCCAGCGCCGCGTCGAACGCACCGACGACGTAGCGGCGGGCCTCCAGGCTCAGCTCGTACTGCCACGCATCCACCGCCGGCCCGCGCCAGTGCGCGGGCAGCGCCCACGTGCGCAGCGCGTAGAGCGGTGTGCCGCGCTCGCGCGCCGCCCGGATCGCGTAGCGGATGGCCGCGAGGCCGGCCAGGGACTGGGAGACGCCGACGACGACGCGGCGTTGACGCTCGACCACGCAACCGACGGTAGACCGGCGGGCCGCGGGAGCGGCATCAAGAGCGCGTCAAGAAACGCACCCACCGCGTAGGGATTCTGTCAAGACACCTGGGCAGCGAAAACCGCCCGGTCTTCACTGGCAGCGGGCCGGACGGAAGGCCCCTGGCGCGAGTGTGGGAGCGGGGTGCTCGATGAACGGGACATGGTGGCTGGTTCGGCTGCGTTCCGCGCCGACCGGCATCACCCTCGCCGCCGGCTCGGCGGCGGTCGTCGCCGCGGCGCTGGCCGCCGCGGCGCTGATCGCGCCGTCGGAACTGGTCGCGAGGCTGGTTGCGATGGCGCTGTGCGTCGCCGCGATCGGTGCCTTCGGCGGCGACCTCATCGCCGCCCTCGCCACGGCCGGCATCGCCTGGTCGGTGCTCGACGGGTTCCTGGTGAACCGGCTGGGCGCGCTGACCTGGGACGGCGCCGCGGACGCGGCCCGTCTCGGCGTGCTCGCCGGCTCGGCCCTGGCCGGCTGGCTCGGCGCGCTGGCGTACCGGGTGGCGCGGCACCGGCGGGACGTGGTCCGGATGCGCGTCTGGCTCTACGGCGACGGGTTCGCGTCGTCGGTCCATGCACATAAGGAGGCAAGCCCCCGTGGCTGATGTGGTGTTCGTGCTGCTGACGATCGCGTTGTTCGCGGTCCTCGGCCTGGCGGTGCGGGCGGTGGAGCGGCTGTGAACGCCGAGAACCTCGTCGGCCTCGTCCTCGCGGTCGCCCTGACCGCGTTCCTGATCGCTGCCCTACTCTTCCCGGAGCGGTTCTGATGAGCCCCACCTTGGCGGGCGTGCTGTTCATCGCCTCGCTGGTCCTCGTGCTGGTGCTGCTGTACCGGCCGTTCGGGGACTACATGTACCGGGCGATCACGTCCGTGCGGCACCTGCGCGCCGAGAAGGTGCTGTACCGGGCCGTCGGCGTGAACCCCGACGGCGAGCAGTCGTGGGGCGTCTACGCACGCAGCGTGCTGGCGTTCTCGGCCGTGTCGATCCTGTTCCTGTACCTGTTCCAGCGCCTGCAGAACCATCTGTGGCTCAGCCTCGGGTTCGACCCGGTCAAACCCGACCAGGCGTGGAACACGGCGGTCAGCTTCGTGACGAACACGAACTGGCAGTCGTACTCCGGCGAGGCCACCATGGGCCACCTGGTCCAGATGGGCGGCCTGGCGGTGCAGAACTTCGTCTCCGCCGCCGTCGGTGTTGCTGTCGCCGTCGCCCTGGTGCGCGGCTTCTCCCGCGCCAAGACCGACCAGCTGGGCAACTTCTGGGTCGACCTCGTCCGCGTCAGCATCCGCATCCTGCTGCCCGTCGCGGTCCTCGGCACGCTCGTGCTGATCGCCGGCGGCGTGGTGCAGAACCTCTCCGCCGGCACCGACGTGACCACTCTCGCCGGCACGGCGCAGCACATCACCGGCGGGCCGGTGGCCTCGCAGGAGGTCATCAAGGAGCTGGGGACGAACGGTGGCGGGTTCTACAACGCCAACAGCGCGCACCCGTTCGAGAACCCGACCGGATGGACGAACTGGTTCGAGATCTTCCTGATCCTGCTGATCCCGTTCTGCCTGCCGCGCGTCTTCGGCCGGATGGTCGGCGACAAGCGCCAGGGCCTGGCGATCGCCGGGATCATGGCGATCCTGGCCATCGGCAGCGTCATCGCCCTCAACGTGCTGCAGATCCACCACGCGGGCACCGTCCCGACCGCGGTCGGTTCGGCGAGCGAGGGTGTGGAGACCCGGTTCGGGGTGCCGCAGTCGGCGACCTTCGCCGCTACCACGACGCTGACGTCGACCGGTGCGGTGAACTCGTTCCACGACTCGTACACGTCGCTCGGCGGCATGGTCACGATGCTGAACATGATGCTCGGTGAGGTGGCGCCCGGCGGTGTCGGGTCCGGCCTGTACGGCATGCTCGTCCTCGCGATCATCACGGTCTTCGTGGCCGGGCTGATGGTGGGGCGCACGCCGGAGTACCTGGGCAAGAAGATCGGCGCCCGCGAGATCAAGTTCGCGTCGCTCTACCTGCTCACCACACCGGCGCTCGTGCTGGTCGGCACCGCGATCGCGATGGGCTCCGAGAAGGCCCGCGCGTCGATGGCCAACCCCGGCGCGCACGGCCTGTCCGAGGTGCTCTACGCGTTCACGTCGGCGTCGAACAACAACGGCTCCGCGTTCGCCGGCATCAGCGTCAACACCGACTTCTACAACACCGCGCTCGGGTTGTGCATGCTGCTCGGCCGGTTCCTGCCGATCATCTTCGTCCTCGGCCTGGCCGGCTCCCTCGCCCGCCAGCAGCCGGTGCCGGCGTCGACGGGCACGCTCAAGACGTACCAACCCTTGTTCATCGGCATGGTCGTGGCCGTCACGGTCGTCGTCGTGCTGCTCACGTACCTGCCGGCCGTCGCGCTCGGCCCCCTCGCGGAAGGACTCGGCAGCTCATGATTGCCGCGGGTCTGTTGGATCCCAAGCAGCTGTGGAAGTCGGTTCCCGACGCGCTGCGCAAGCTCAACCCGGCAACGCTCTGGCGTAACCCGGTCATGTTCGTCGTGGAGATCGGCTCGGTCTTCACCACCGTCCTCGCGGTCATCCACCCGAGCGTGTTCGCCTGGGTCATCACCGTGTGGCTGTGGCTGACGGTGCTGTTCGCCAACCTCGCCGAAGCGGTCGCCGAAGGCCGCGGCAAGGCGCAGGCGGCGACCCTGCGCCGCGCCAAGCAGGACACCGTCGCCCACCGCCAGGACGGCACCACCGTTCAGGCCAGCGACCTGCGGCTGGGCGACATCGTCGTGGTCGAGGCCGGGCAGATCATCCCTGGTGACGGCGACGTCATCGAGGGCATCGCCTCCGTCGACGAGTCGGCGATCACCGGCGAGTCGGCCCCGGTCATCCGCGAGTCGGGCGGCGACCGCAGCGCGGTCACCGGCGGCACGAAGGTGCTGTCGGACCGGATCGTCGTGCGGATCACGCAGAAGCCCGGCGAGTCGTTCATCGACCGCATGATCGCGCTCGTCGAGGGCGCTAACCGGCAGAAGACGCCCAACGAGATCGCGCTGAACATCCTGCTCGCCTCGCTGACCATCATCTTCCTGCTGGCCGTGGCGACGCTGCAGCCCCTGGCGATCTTCTCCAAGGGTGTGCAGGCCTTCGCGCCGGACAGCGCCGCGCTCAACTCCAACGGCGTCACCGGCATCGTCCTGGTCAGCCTCCTGGTCTGCCTCATCCCGACCACGATCGGGGCGCTGCTGTCCGCGATCGGCATCGCCGGCATGGACCGGCTCGTGCAGCGCAACGTCCTGGCGATGTCCGGCCGCGCCGTCGAGGCCGCCGGGGACGTCAACACGCTGCTGCTGGACAAGACGGGCACGATCACGCTGGGCAACCGGCAGGCGGGCGACCTGCTGCCGGTGGAGGGCGTGGCCGTCCAGGACCTCGCCAGCGCGGCGCAGCTGTCCTCCCTCGCGGACGAGACCCCGGAGGGGCGTTCCATCGTGGTGTACGCCAAGGAGCACCACGGCCTGCGCGAGCGCTCCACCGGCGAGCTCGCCCACGCGACCTGGGTGCCGTTCACCGCGCAGACGCGGATGTCCGGCGTGGACCTCGAGGGCGACCGGCGGGTCCGCAAGGGCGCGGCCACGGCCGTGATGAAGTGGGTCCGCGAGAACGGCGGCCGCCCGACCGAAGAGGTCGGGTCCATTGTGGACGCGGTGTCCTTGTCGGGCGGCACGCCGCTCGTCGTCGCCGAGCACGTCGAGGGCCAGCCGGCCCGCACCCTGGGCGTCATCCACCTCAAGGACGTCGTCAAGCAGGGCATGCGCGAGCGGTTCGACGAGATGCGCCGGATGGGCATCCGCACCGTGATGATCACCGGCGACAACCCGCTCACGGCCAAGGCGATCGCGGAGGAGGCCGGCGTCGACGACTTCCTCGCCGAGGCCACCCCCGAGGACAAGATGGCCCTGATCAAGAAGGAGCAGACCGGCGGGAAGCTCGTCGCGATGACCGGCGACGGCACCAACGACGCCCCCGCCCTGGCCCAGGCCGACGTCGGCGTGGCCATGAACACCGGCACCTCGGCCGCGAAAGAGGCCGGGAACATGGTCGACCTGGACTCCGACCCGACGAAACTCATCGAGATCG